>JBFJMG010000166.1:0-1519 GCA_041634015.1 Nitrosopumilaceae archaeon | reverse complement strand
TAGTTGACAGGGTGGATTCGCTGGTTACCCTTTTTTAAGATTTGCAAGGGGAGAAATGTATGATCGCTTTTTTACATCTACAATTCCCTTGTATAAGATACGCACAGATGGAAGCGCCAAAAAAGGTAAAAACAGAGGGATTAGATGAGGCATTTTGAATCTGCAACCTGAATCTACAATTACGTCATTGAGTTTAGAGAAATCCTCTGAAACTTTGTCAAATGAGTGAGTAGATAATATTCCAGCAAAAGGGAGTTCCAGGTTTGCAAGAATTTTTTTATCCTTGACTACAATAAGACCTCCCTGAGTTTTAACCAAATGATTTGTAGCCACTGCCATATCTTTTTCATTTGAACCAATTACGATCAAATCATTTTCATGAAAACTCCATGTTGATGCAAATGCACCAATATCTGCTCCAAAATTTTCTAAAAATCCCAATGCATAAGTAGATGAGCCAAAGGTCCTATCAAAGGCAGCTACCTTCCAAATATCCTTATCTTTTGCAGGCAAGATATTTCCATTTTGTGACTCAAGTTGGCACGAACCAAGTTTAGTGACGATTTCAGTTACCATTGCAATAGTATTTGCTACAACACTTTTCTTTTTCGTTCTAATTTGGAAATCTTTTTCAGTGAATTTTTTACGTAGTTTTACAGTTTTTGTTATCCATTTTGGAATAGATTTTGCTTTTATTTTTCCTACTATGCTTCCATTTGAGACGATTAATTTACCTCCAACGAAAACTTTTTTGGGTTTTACATTTCTAATATCATCAAAAACCAAAATGTCAGCCAATTTACCAGGAGCTAATCCTCCCATGTCTTTTCCTAAATTATAATAGTCAAAACAATTTTTTGTTGCCATAGAAATTGCGTCAATGGGTTCGGTACCTAATTGAATTGCTTCCCGTACGCAATGATCAATGTGTCCAAATTTCGTAAGATCTTGCGGATTTAAACCATCAGAACAAAACATCAATCTATCTAGGTAGGTTTTAGATGAAAGTACATTTGGAATTATCTCCTTTAGGTCTCGTCTGATTGATCCTTCGCGAATCATAATCCACATCCCCAGACGTAGGCGTTCTATTACTTGATCATAATTAATTGGTTCATGACATGATAGAATTCCTGATGAAACATATGCCTGTAGTTTTTTATCAGATGCGCCTGCAGTATGCCCATTAATTATGCAATCAGCTTCAAGCATTGAGATCAAACTTTGAATTGTTTTTTTATCTCGGTTTGTAACCTTTGTCCATGAAAATACCTCTCCAAGTCCCAAGACATTTGGTAATTTGTTAGCAAGTTTTTCTTGAGAAACTGAAAGGAATTTACCATGACTGAATTTAGGATCTACTGGAAGCCCGCCTGGGACTACATGGAAAATTCGAATTGGTAGATTTTCTGTTTGCCTTAGGAATTCTCTAAATCCTTTGTATCCACAAACGCTTACGATATCAATAGGATCCGAAAACAGTGTTGTAACTCCGCAAAGTAAAGATTTTTTTGCGAGC
>JBFJMG010000165.1:0-1582 GCA_041634015.1 Nitrosopumilaceae archaeon | reverse complement strand
TTTTGATGCGCACCCTGACTTTGTTAGTACACATACAAATTATTACGGTTCTGTTTTTTTTGATGTCTTACCTGATATCGATGTTAGCAAAAGTATCCAAGTTGGGATTAGAACTCCTGAAAAAGAAGAATTAGAAAATATCAAAAAATATGATCTAAAGGTAATTACCCCGTTGGATTTTATTGAAAAAGGAGTAAATCAAATTAAAAAGGAAATTTTAGACCATATTGGGGAAAATGTGTATATCTCCTTTGATATGGATTGCATTGATCCAGGATTTGCACCAGGAGTTTCAGTTCCGGTACCAATTGGTTTGCAAAGTACGGATGCAGTATATCTTCTAAATGCTATAGTTAATCGAGGAATTATTGGAATGGATATAATGGAAGTTTGCCCAAGATATGATATTACAGATAGAACTTCCCATTTAGCATCCCGTATGATAGGCGAAGTCATCTCCTCATTTCCTAAATAACAGATTACAAAAAAGCAATAAAATAAAGATGATGAGAAATTACTAAAAATGATAAATTCTGATTGATCTACTTGATCCAACTACAGTAATAAAACGAATGTATAAGGAAGAAAAATTTGAGGAAATAATTTCATACTGCAAGGATTTACTTGCAAAAGATCCAAAGGATCTTATTGCTTTGCAAAACATGGCTACTGCATATTTACAGACTCAAGAATTTGAAAAAAGTTTGGAATGTAGTAACAAAGTTCTTGATATTAAGGGATTTGAATCCTATGCACTAAAAAATAAAATTTTAGCTTTTGAAAGTTTAGGGAGACACAAAGAAATTCTTTCTTGCTGCGAAGAATTACTTTCTTCTAATCCGACAGATTCTTGGGTTCTGGTAAGTAAGGCTTTGGCCTTGAATCAACTAGAACGACATGAAGAAGCACTAGGTTGTTATGACAAATCACTTGATATTGAACCGACAAATGTTTCGGCTTTGCTTAACAAAGCAATCACTCTAAACTTTATTGGAAGATATGAAGAAGCAATCCGTTTTTACGATCTTACTCAAAAGGCTGATCCGACCATTACTCGCGCTAAAAAAGACAAATCCGATATTCTCTCTAATCTAGGAAGGTCCGATGAGGCTTTTTTAGCAGCACAAGGGGTTTTGCTTGAGAATATGCCCGAATTCATTTCACGTGCAGCAAAAAACAAATGCTCTGTTTTTCATCAATTTTGTTTGGATGAGTTTGAAAGGTTAGAAACAAAAAACCCATGATAAAAGATTTACCACTAATTGCAACCCAAGATTAAATCTATTTGAAATCATTACAATAATTCCATTAGTTGGTAAAATTGCATGGAGCTAAAGAAAGATAGTCTAGTTTTTCGAAAAAAATTTGTGAATAGGTATATGATATCTGGATTAGGCTTTTCTGTACTTCTTACTGCCTTTGGATTTATTCCCTTATCTTTTGGAACACCAGGTTTTTCTTCCGAGTTTGATTCTGGTGGCTCTACTGCCTTAAATTTTGATTCTCCTTCTGCCTTGACAATTGATGCCTCAACTGACATGCTCTACGTAGCCGATACCAACAACGACAGAATTCAAATCTT
>JBFJMG010000164.1:0-1629 GCA_041634015.1 Nitrosopumilaceae archaeon | reverse complement strand
TAGATTTTGCACTGTGGAAATTTTCATCAGAAGAACCAACATGGAATAGTCCATGGGGAAAAGGAAGACCAGGGTGGCACATAGAATGCTCCACTATGAGTACCAAGTACCTAGGAGAAAATTTTGAGATTCATGGGGGCGGACGTGATCTTATCTTTCCCCACCATGAAAATGAAATTGCACAATCAGAGTCATTTTCCTCAAAACCTTTTGCTAAAATTTGGATGCATGTTGGAATGGTAACAATAAATGGTGAAAAAATGTCAAAATCCCTTGGCAACATCAAATCTGTAAGACAGGTTTATGAGAATTGGGGGGCAAACATAATCAGATTATTTTGTTTATCAGGACATTATTCAAAGCCAATTGATTATTCGGAGGATTTACTCAAAGAAAATTTTACAAAATGGCGACAAGTAGAGTCTTGCTATTATGAAATGATTCATGCAAAGGGGGAAAATGTGGATAATGAGATCGAAAATCTGATTACAGAGTGTAAAAAACAATTTAACTCGGCATTAGAAGATGATTTTAACACACATCTAGCCTTGATGTCTTTTTTTAAATTAACAAAAGAAGTAAATCGTCTTGCCGCAGCAGAATCACTATCACAAAGCAATGTAAAAAAAATTATGCCAGAGTTTGAACGAATGATGAGCATTCTAGGATTACAAATTCCAAAGATTACCCAACAGGAAATTGATTCAATTAATGATTTGATTACACAGCGCGATGCCCTAAGAATTCAAAAAAAATATCACGAAGCCGATAAAATTCGAGACAAGATTTCCCAGCAAAACATAGAGCTAATTGATCATAAATCCAGAACTGTATGGATGAAAAAAGAGAAAATCAAAGCAGAAAATTAGCTATTACTAGTTGTCTTGGCCCTGCCAAATAACACGTTGTGGGAATGGAATTTCAATACCTGCTTTATCTAATGCTCTTTTTGCAACCTTAAGCAGCGAGGGTTGAACCGCTCCCCAGTCTTCCTTAGGATGCCACACAAGAAGTGCAAGGTTAACACTAGAGTCTCCTAATTCTTCTACTCTTATTTCAGGTTCAGGAATTTGTAAAACAAAGGGCATGGTACTCTTAATTTCTTCTTTAATTGCAGAAATCGCCGTATCAATATCTGCGTTGTAGGCAATTCCAATTGTTCCTTGTGCGCGTCGCACTTGGGAATGAGTCAAAGTCCTGATATTTGATGTAAATACCGTTTCGTTTGGAATTCGAATTATAGTTCCATCAAACTTTCTTACCTGTGAGGAAAAAGTACCTATATCAAGTATAGTCCCAGCGATATTGTGGTCCGGTAATTCAATTGAATCACCCTGTTTTGCAGGTTTTTCAATCATTAAAAATAAGCCAGAGACTAGATTAGAAACAACAGATTGTGTTGCAAAACCAATTACAATTGCAAATATTCCAGCACCAACTGCTATACCAGAAAGGTCAATTCCCTGACTTTGGGTAAATACTAAAAACGAAATAATGATAATTCCAAAATAAATTAATTTGCCTAGATTTTTTGCACTATGTTCAGGTAATGTTGGTGCATAGTATTTTTTAAAAAGAGTTCTTGCTATACGAGCAATAAGAACACCAACTCCGATTATTAACAATCCC
>JBFJMG010000163.1:0-1723 GCA_041634015.1 Nitrosopumilaceae archaeon | reverse complement strand
TTCAAGCCCCCAAAATCAATAGGAGGAGAAACTGAACCGCTATGGTGTTGGGCAAATGCTGGGAGAAATGAAACTGTCATCAAAAGGGTAAACCCAATCAGAACAAGTGCTTGAATCAATGTTCTTAATGGTTTAAAGAGCTAAAAATAGAATTCTAAAACAAAATGATTAATTGAGAAAAGATTTAACACATCTTTGTATTATCTGAATCCCCTGAGAGTTCCTTTCACAATACACAAATTTACCTAGCTAACTCGAAATACTTCCCTTTTAGTACTAGATGATACTAAACTAATTACGATATTGACTGATAGTTTGAGGAAACTAAAATGTGAAAAATGTGGAACTAGATTCAAGTATCCTCAAAGACTAGAAAAACATAAAGAAATTGCACATAATAAGAAAAAGGAAAAATGTAGAGCCTGTGGGACCGAATTCAATTACTCTGAAGATCTACGAAAACATAAAAAAGATTGCAAGGGAAAACAAAATTAAATATCAAAAACTATTCGAAAACGATTATTTCACCAGGACTAACAATACGTGGAGAATCATACATTTTACACCAAAACCCTTGAGGGCTTTTGTAACGGTGAGAAAAATTAAAAAAATCTTAATTATCTCAGAGTTATATGACACATAATGACAAAAACATTAATTTTTACAATAACGGCTTTAACAATTTTGATTACTTTCCAACAAATAAACGCTCTACCTGAAGTTAATGATGAAGTATTGGTTGGGTTCGAGCACGGTGATACTAAACCAATTCCGAACTGGGTAGACCAAAATTTTAGATGGTATGGAGAGGGACAAATCTCACAAACCGAACTTCTAAACGCTTTGAGTTTTCTTTTAGATAATAACATAATGTTCATTTCAGAGGACGCTGCAAGAAATGTTCAACAATTGAAAGAAGAAAATGCCCAACTCAAAATGAAATTAGGAGGAAACCAGGAGGATAATAATTCAATAGAGTCAGGAAAATTAATTGAAACTTCAAGAGATGATGAGCCGATTCCATATTCATGTGATGGAATGGCTTGTGAATGTGAAGGAAGTGATGATTGTTGGAACATGATTCTCAGTGATTCTTGTCATAATGACAAATTATGGTGTGACGATAATGAAGATGGCTCTTATGGATGTGTATGTTGGGAGAGTTCTACTGGTGACGAATCAGGGGAATTTTGGTTTGAAGGACTAAAACCTGGCAATGTTCAGCTTGGAGGTAATGGCGATGTGATAATTATCGGAGGCTATACAAAACCAACTACCTCTAATTTTGAATTTGCAAGCCAAATAGTAGATGAAATCCTCAAAAAAGATGGAACCGCATCTGCATGGCAAGATGGAATTACGGCCTTTTCTCAGCATGGATTACGTGAAAGTGTAAGTCCAGATCTGCAGGGAATCGTAGTTTTATGCAATATCGAAATTGATAAAAAAGTACAACAAATTGATGCCGAGATAAAAATTATTGAACAGTGGTTAGATATTATTACTCAAAAACAAGAGAACTCTTCTTATGATGCTTCAGGCAGAATCACGACTGAGACCAATCCCGAATATACAGTACAATATAGAGAGTCTGATCTTGACTTTATCTCAAGAAAACTTACCAAAATAGACCAGCAGATAAAAGCACTTGACACAGGAATTTCCATTTTGCAGCAAAAACTCACTTCGCTAAATGGTGATGCACAATTGATGAACCTTGACT
>JBFJMG010000162.1:0-1731 GCA_041634015.1 Nitrosopumilaceae archaeon | reverse complement strand
CTCCAACTTAGGATTGCTCCCTCCCGGACCTCATCCCTTTCGTTGGTTCAGTCTTAGAAATTATCCCTTCGGATAATTCTAGTCTTGCAACCACCCGCCTCGGCGTGATTTCATTTCCGCACACCAAGCGGGAATTACCTATCTAGAGATTTACCTAATAGTTACTGATCTCTGCTTATAGCCGGTTTCAGAACAGGGCACGGCTGGCACCCTAATCCTCCCTACTACCAATTGTAGTATCAAAATTATATTATATTTGCATTAGGATTGGTTTTCTTTTAATTTGGAAATAGTGGCGCAGACAGAACAAATTGTTCCTGTACAATGATTTCCACATTTTAAGCAGCTCAACTTGTATTTACTATTAGAATTTTTTAGAATCTGGGAAATCTTGATTATGGATTGAGAAAAATTATTTTTAATTCCTGAATGACGATTTTCTAGGGAATTTAGGAATTCCCGAATCTCGGTTCTAATTCCCTCATTCATATGAGGACAAGGCTCGCTTTGAAAAGGAATTTTATTGGTGAAAGCATAAAAAACAATTTCAGATTCATAGATCTCACTAAATGGCTTAATACGTCTTAAAGAATTGCTAGATGTATCTGGATCCATCCACCCTATCTTGTTGGTATCTCCTGAAAACATGTTAATTAAAAAGGTCTGAAGCGAATCATCCAGATTATGTGCTGTTGCAATTACACTTGCCCCAATCTCTTTAGAAGCTATATCTATTGCCCGTCTTCTTAGTGTTCCACAGATAGAACAGGAAGTGGTTTTTTCGTTCTCACGAAGTTGTAGAGCATCATCTAATGTTAATTCAAATAAATTTTTGTAGGAGAAAATATGATATTTTACATCAATTTTGTCACAAAAATTTTTTACAATTTCCAAGGCCTCATCCCTATAGTTGGGGATCCCTTCATCTATTGTAACCACCTGTATCTTAAAATTATGAGTTTTGGCCATTTGATTTAGGATTTCTAGTAGTACCAAAGAATCTTTTCCACCAGAAACTGCGACACTAACTAGATCATTATTTTTAATCATGTTATATTTTGAAATAGTTTTTGCTGTTTTTCTCAGAATCGAATTTGAAAAACAAGAGGAGCATAAGTGCTCTCCAGAATATTTTCTAACAAAAACTGCCTGTTCTGAACATTTTATACATTGCATTATTATCCCTTTGCAGTTAGTTGATAAATTACTCTTTCGATATTTTCTAAATGGTAAACCATCCTGATTTCAAATAAGATAACGCTATGTTTAATCCAAATAAAAGAAATGTTATACCATAAATCCCCCACATAATTACATTAATTGATTTATCAGACCATTTTTTATCAATAATACTGTGAATGAATTTTCCCCCATCAAGAATTGGAAGAGGAAGCATATTGATTATTCCAATAAAAAACGAAATCATCCAAAGCCATAGAAGAAACATTGAAAGTTGTGGATTATTCCACTCGATGAAATTATACAGTGGTTTGTAGGCAAAGGCATTATCTCTTGTTATTCCGACTAGTCCTTTTTCTGGATCATCTGGTGAAGGCATAACTGTTACAGGAAAAATAATTTCATTTCCATCCCGCATCACAGTAACACTTACTGTTTCTCCCGGTATGAGAGCCACTTTCCCAAAATCTAATGGGCTAATTATCCCGATTCCGTTAATATCAGTGATAATATCATTTGGAAGCATGCCGGCTTTTTCTGCCCCCGAACCCT
>JBFJMG010000161.1:0-1774 GCA_041634015.1 Nitrosopumilaceae archaeon | reverse complement strand
AATTTTTCATCTTGTAAAATCAGAATTTGAATCCAAATATGGATTACTAAATCTAGATCTTATGCACAGAATTCCTTTAATTGAAAATTTTCTAGTTATTATGTTGCAACTAGGAAAAATCTTAAGAATTTTCAGTGTATCTACCTTGTTTTTAGGGATGGAACAGGCATTTGCCCAAGGGGATGAGTTGGGAAAGCTTTGGTCCCTTCCAATCTTTGTTATTGTCGCAGCAGCTTCCTTTGCTGTGTTATATCTTACAGTAAAGAACTCAAAAGGAAAGCTTGCTCAGAATTGATCAAATCCACAATCTAGTCAACTGGTTAATCCATTCTAAAACCATCTCAAAATTCACCTAATTAAATAGCAAATCGTCCCTAAACATTCATGATTAGAATTGACAATAAACCCCTGCTCAAACTGTGGTGGAAATCTTAGCAATTACTCTATGTGCTTTGATTGCAAAGAACCAATCCAATGGATTTGCTATAAATGCCAATGGGAGAGCAATATTCAAGACCACAACAGATGCCACAAAAGTATTTCCGTGGCATCTGTCTGGAAACCGACTTTACAAAGAACTGAACCTTCTCTAGTCACATGGAAGAATAAAGCAGATGACCTATTTAGCACGACCATACAAAAGGCGGCTCTTTTTACTAACCTACTAAATTAGGGGAGGTGGAATAATGAGTAAAGTAGAAAGCGAAAAAATTAATCAAAAAGACATCTATTCTGTATGGAAAGAAGATTTAGAAAATTATTATTCTAGTCTAGAAAAATCTATGACACAGTTTCACCAATCAAGTGTTAACCTTTTTCAAGAATATGTCAAGTCTTGGAACAATATTGCGCTCTCTTTTGTGGAAATTCAAAGAGAATTTGCAACTAAGGTCGGCCTAAAAACAAACCTGCCAGAAAATGCATTAAAAATTATGCATGATACAACAGAAAAACTAAACCGCACATTAGGAGTCCAACAGAAGATAGCTGTTGAATCAATTGATGCAACAAAACATAACATAAAGATTTGGAATGAAAATTCCAAGCCTTTTGTGGATATTAATAAAAGCCTGATTAATTCTGTGCTTTCATCAATTAATCCAAGAGCATAAGGGAGATTTTTCTCCTTTTTATCTTGGCATGCGTAAATTATCTAGGAATTATTTGTACCGAAGACAAAATTCTAATTTAATTTTGCCTCACCAAAGTAGACTCCAAATGGTTGGCAATAAATTATGATTGAATTGTATTGCTCAACATTGATATCTTTTAACTCATAATTTTGGTTACCTTTACTGCCTTTGAGCTTTTCTAAGTGTATTCCATTTTTTACATCTCCATCTGGCGTAAGGTAAACTCTAAGGTCAGGCCCATTTGTCACCTCAAAATCTTCAAAGCGAAGAAAGGTCGAGTCACCAACTTTGATTATTTTTGCTAAACCCATTGCTTGATGTCCAGCTAATCCCACAAAGTTTCCATTTTTTATTACTGAAATTTGATCTTCATCCATCATCTCCATCGTTTCTGAAATAGAGGTTGGTAATTTTTCAGATTCTATCATTATCATTTCCTTTACCTTCTCTGGCATTTGTTCAACAAGTGCTTGTCTACTAGTATCATCCATTTGAGAAAACTTTGTCAGGGTCAATCCGGGCTGTATTCTTTCTAATGCTACAGGGAGTGGTTCATCGACTTCTACTTCATAAAATAAAGGACTCGCTAAAATACCTCCAACTATTGCAACTGCAACAATACTCCCAATTATGATTCCTTT
>JBFJMG010000160.1:0-1796 GCA_041634015.1 Nitrosopumilaceae archaeon | reverse complement strand
GGTTTGACCTGTTTCTCCTGTCATTCCGGTTTGACCTGTTTCTCCTGTCATTCCGGTTTGACCTGTTTCTCCTGTCATTCCGGTTTGACCTGTTTCTCCTGTCATTCCGGTTTGACCTGTTTCAACTTGGGCAAACGAAAAGCCAAGAGGATTGACCATTATGCCAGATACTAGAATTATCATAACTAGGGCGCCTAAGGACTTCATCTGAGATTCCTTTCTGAAATACCAATTAAAGATTACGTATGTTAGCTTCTTACAAACACGAATTTTAACGAGTTTACCAGTTTTAAAATGCCTTATAATTTGTAAAAATTAGCCAATGATGATTACAGTTTCACAGTTTCCGCTGACGATATCTGATGGATCCACGTGGACCGTATCGTTTCCACTTCCGCAATTAATAAAATCCGAATAAGAGTCAACTGTGGCTGCAAAGTCATTTCCCCTACCAAGACATAGTGTGTCATTTCCGTTGGTTGCAACAACTGTATCATCGCCTTTTCCGGTGCGGAATATGTCGTGATATCCTTGGGAATCATAATCAGTAATTGTATCGCTTCCTCCTTTCATGTCATAAATCTCAGAGCTATCTCGGACTATCTCAATATCAATTCCATTTGTTCCTACAATCGTTGCCTTTCCCCGACATGTTTTAGATGGTTTTCCATCATCAGCATATGCCTCAAAGATTGAAACAGAGCCTAGGGAAAAAACTCCAATCAATAAAAAAGCCATTGATAAAAATTGCGTTTGCCCCATGATGATTGCTTTATAATTTATCTATTTTTAAGTTTAGATGAAAAATTAAATTTTTTAAAGAAAATAAGAGAGAATTTAGCGAAATTACTGGGTACTAAATTCTAGAATATGCTTTTGCCCTTTTTGCTTTACTGAAAGATTAAACTTTGTCTTATCAGATATATCTGCTAACTGAGCTATTCCTTTTGGAACTAACAGATAGGTAGTATCCCTTATCTTGGTAGGTTTTATCTTAACGGACATGCTAAAAATTTACTAAGATTAGTATAAGACAATATTGTGCATTATAGCTAGATTAGTTATTCCATTTTGGCACTTTATTACAAGGCCTTGCCCGTAATTTTTTCATAGGCTGAAACGTATCTCTGCGTCATTTTTTCAATTATATCAGGTGGAATGGACGGTGCAACAGGCTCCAATCCCTGTGCTCTTGCATCATTGAATCTTTGCTGAAAACCATTCTCTGTGAGCCAGTCCCGCAAAATTTGTTTGTCGTATGCTTCTTGAGTTTTCCCTACCTGATAATCAGACTTTGGCCAAAGCCTGTATTCATCAGGGCCAATAGAATCACCCAACACGATTTTTCCATCCAGTACTCCAAACTCTAGCTTCAAATCAGCCAAGATAAAACCAGCCGAGTCTGCGATTTGTGACATTTTTTTGTAGATATCAATTGAGGTCTCTGAGAGAAGATCAAATTGCTCTTCTGTTACAAGATTCAACTCAAGTGCCTTTGTCCTATCGACAGGTATGTCGTGCTCTGCCTTTGTTGTTGGATCAAATATTGGATATGGAAGTTTTGCTGCAAGCTCGGTACTCGTGTTGTCAGGCAAGGTGATCTCTCCCTTTTCCCACCTACTCACCAAACTGCCATAAAAATATCCTCTAACGACACACTCCATTGGAAGCATCTTCATTTTTTTTACAATAATTTCAGTATCTGATTTTCTTTTGACAAAATGATTTGGTACAGGTAGTTTTTCAAACCAAAATTCTGCAAATTTGCATAGTACCTCTCCTTTTTTTGGAATATT
>JBFJMG010000159.1:0-1820 GCA_041634015.1 Nitrosopumilaceae archaeon | reverse complement strand
TCATGATGCATCACTACAAAAACACCCCTAGTTTTTGTATTCAAGAGAAATTTTGTGGCATAAATAAGATTCATAGCTGCATCCGAGGAGGGCCTATCAGAAGATCTTTGGGATCCTACCAATACAATTGGGATAGGAAAACCCGATACTGCAAATGAAAGGAATGCTGCAGTATATTGCATCGTATCTGTTCCATGTGCTATAATGATACCCGAATAGGACGAATTATGATATTTGTCAAGGGTTTTTGCGATCTCTTCCCAATGTTCAGGTTGTAGGTTTTCAGAATATTCTGAAAAAATAATTCTTGTATCAAAATTTGCAATTTTTGAAAGTTCTGGAACTGATTCATAAAGTTCGGAGGCAGTCAAAATAGGTGTAACAGCACCTGTTCTATAATCAATCTTACTTGCTATGGTGCCCCCGGTAGATAGTAGTAAAATTTTTGGAAGTGACGAGTCGTTTTGAATTTTTATTTTATTTTCTTTTTTTGACTTAACATTGCCTAATCTCTCGATTTTGTTAATTTCGTCTACTTTTAGACCAACATTATAGCCACTCTTGAGTTTAACGACAATGTGTTTGTCATCATAGTGCTCAAATCTTGGCATGAGAATTCCTTCATACGCCAAATCAGTTATAATTTTGATGGAATCTCCAACTTTGATATTACTTTTTTTTAATAATTCAAAAGATTGTCCTTTGTAACCACGGAATTCGGACATTTAGATGGACTAGTAATTCTATTTTATTAAAACTACCTGTAGTAAGAGGCAACCACTTTTTGGCCAATCTTTAGGTCTTTTTGTTCTCTAACTTTCTTAACGGCTTCCTCAAAATGTTTCATGGTTACCTTTGCTTCTGCAGATTTCTCTTCTGCTTCTTTTGCGTCGGGATGTCTATCAAGATATTCATGAATAACAAGTGACACAGCGGTGTTTGCAATAGATGCGACATCTGCCCCACTCATTCCATCAGTTAAATCTGAAATTTTTTCCAAATCCACAACCTCGGGGTCTTTTGGATCTGAAATAATGGGTATCTTCTCAGCATTAATCATCAAAATCCTCTTCCTACTTGCTTTATCAGGTAAGGGAATTGAGATAATTTTATCAAATCTACCTGGTCTTAACAAGGCTGGATCGATCATATCTGCTCTATTAGTGGCTGCAAGAACAACCACACCGTGCATATTTTCCATACCATCAAGTTCCGTTAAAAGTTGACTCACTACTCTTTCGGTAACTGCTGTTTCCCCTCCAGCACCTCTAATTGGAGCAATCGAGTCTATTTCATCAAAGAAAATTACACATGGAGATGCTTGTCTTGCTCTTCTAAAAATTTCTCTTATGCCACGTTCTGATTCGCCTACCCACTTTGATAGAAGCTCAGGACCTCTTACGGAAACAAAATTTGCCTCACTCTCAGTAGCCACTGCCTTTGCTAGAAGGGTTTTTCCAGTTCCACTTGGACCATGTAGTAGTATTCCACGTGGCATTCTATGACCTAGGTTATCGTAAAGCACTGGATACTTCATCGGCCATTCTACTGCTTCTTGAAGTTCACGTTTTACGTCATCTAGCCCCCCGACATCTTTCCATTTTACATCGGGATTTTCGATAAATACTTCTCTCATACCAGAGGGGGTAACTTCAATCAGGGCTTTTTGATAGTCTTCAGAATTTACAATTAACTTATCCAAGGTTTCTGGAGGTATTTTTTCATCTTCTAGATTTAATTCCGGTAATAATCTTCGTAGACACTTCATTGCCGCTTCTTTACACAAATACTCCAAGTCTGCACCTACATAACCATGGCTT
>JBFJMG010000158.1:0-1821 GCA_041634015.1 Nitrosopumilaceae archaeon | reverse complement strand
CCCTTAAATTCGGCAACAGTGTAGATTGTGGTTTTTACTAGATCGTTGTATGGATAATCGGCAACCCAATACTCTCCTCTAAAATGAAGATCAGAATACTCTTTTGCAAGTCGAAATTTTTTTGCAATATCAAGTGAATTTCCTCCAGCACAATTAATTACAAAATTAGAAGATATTTCAGAGTCGTCATTAAAAATTAATTTTGAATTTTTTATGTCAATTACATTTTTTTTCATTAAAAATTCAGTACCATTTTTTGCAGATGCTGTTTTAATGGCACGGGTAAAAGCGCCAAAATCGGTTGAAACTTCCCGAGTACAGCGAACTGCAGAATGGCATTTTACGTTTGGTTCTAATTTGGTTACCTGACTTTCATTAAGCAATTCTAAATCTGAATCTGGGATTCCATTTTCACTTCCCCAATCCATGAACTCCTCAAGGCTTTTGTGTTGTTCCTCGTTTAGTGCAATTTCCAATACCCCCGTATTGGTCCATGGAATTTTGTTATCTTTTGCAAGATTTTTCCACATGTCATAAGAAATCAAAGCAGAAGTAGCAAGAATCTTCTTTGATTTTGGATTAAGGTAAAATGGAGAATGAACCACTCCGGTATTTCTGCTACTTGCATGCATTGCTACTTCAGAGTCTTTTTCAATTACGCAAAGATTTACGTCATAAAGAGAAGATATCCAATAAGATATTGTTGTACCTAAAATCCCACCACCAATAATTGCAACATCATATTTTGGCAATACCTCTTGATGATTTCCATTCAATTAATGGATTATGAAAATGGCGCCGGGAGGGAGATTTGAACTCCCGATCCCTTGCGAGAACGCGCTTTATGGTATACAATTTCCAGGCGCGCGCCCTACCAGGCTAGGCGACCCCGGCACTTGCCAGACTTTTCTGGCATGGTTCATTAAATATTGCGTTATAATAAGGAAAAACTTGTGTTCAAAATTATTTTAGAATGTTGATTGTGGTAGATTTCTTAATTTTCTTTCCATCAAAAACCGTTTCGGAGCTAATCTTGTATGTTCCTTGTAGTGCTTGCTTTCCATCATTTTTTATTTGATCCCAAACTAAGTTTTTTTGTTCACCAGGGTTTAGAATCAATTTTGAATCTGTTGATGCGGGATGATAAATCACAGTTCCATCAAGCGCTGTTATTTTTACTCCAAGTGAAGAATCAGCAAACTCGATTGGAATTGTTCCTGAATTGATTATTGTAAATTCTACGTTTTCTCCTTTTGTATAATCTGTTTTTGCAGTGATAATTGTAAGTGACAAGCCATCAACAAACTTTACCTGATTGTCATTTGAGATAACAAGAAATGCCCCGAGAATTGCACCAGCGGTCACTCCAACAATTATCGCTATGATTAATCCCTTGGGAACCAAACTTGATGCACTGTTATGAATTCATTATTAACTGTTAGGCGATGATTTGCTTTGCCAGCGTTTTGGATATGTGTTTGCCTCCATTATGATTCGTTTTGTTTCAAAGGCATATCCCTTTGTGCTGTCAATGATTTCAGAACCATCAAGCAACGCTTCTGCGAGGGCTACAACCTCGCCCTTTAAAGTATAGATTGCAACAAGATCACCCTTTTTTAGATTGGGGGCAATTTGTAATATTCCGGGTATCGCAAGCTGTGCTCCATGACACAGTGCATCTACTGCTGAATCACGTATTACGACTGATTTTACCTCGCTTAGAGCGTGCTCAATAGGCTGAATCATTTGTAATAGTTTAGTGTCATCATTTTTTTCTTTCCAAATTGCATATGCATTTGCAAGCTCATGCATCGTTACCAT
>JBFJMG010000157.1:0-1824 GCA_041634015.1 Nitrosopumilaceae archaeon | reverse complement strand
TCTTACTGTCTTGCTCCGACATTCAAGCTCGATACCCGCCGAATTGTTTATAAACCTTGTTTCAATTTTTTTTAAAATTTTTTGTTTCTTATGAAAAAACAAATCTAACATAGATCGATGTTTTTCCTAAGGATTAATAGAGCTGAATTTTGCAGCAATCGAAATTGGTTCTGTTTGTGATTTCCCATCAAATAAGGTTGAATGGACAAGCACGCCATATGTTCCAGTCTGATTTATTGGAGAAAATAAAACAGTAGAAGTTTTATTATTGTTTTTAACTGGAAAAAACCCTCCCCCTTGACTAAAAGGAGAAACCCCTAACCAGTCCAATGACACCCAATTCATAAAGTGTCCAAATACACCTGCAGGAACGTTTGTTGCCACTATTTTCCCCTTTGGATCAATTACAAAAACCGACAGATTAGAATCATTATTCTCCCATGAAATATTTAAAGAAGCTGAATTAATGGAGTCATCTTCTATTTCAAAATAATATTGGCGCCAATCACCTGCCATATACCGATTAACCATATCAAATGATCCCTTGACATATCCATTTCCATAAATTACATCCTTGGTCTGTTTTCCTTTAATTAAGAAAAGAGAATCTTTTTGATCTATTTTCTTTTTAACTGCAAAAGAAACTGGGAGATTAACCTCATGTTCTTCTCCTTGGAATTTGATAAATCCCTGATAAATTCCTGTGTCGTATTGATATGGTGCAATAATTGTGGCAGTAACCTCTGCAGTGCTTTTAGGTGGAACGGAAACAATTTCAGAATTGAGCCAAACAATATCCCATCTGTCATTTTTGTAATAACTTGCAGACAATGTGTAATTCATTGCAGTTGAATTTTTTGTCGTATCACCTAGCCAATACGAATATCTTGTAGGTACAGGATAAATCCCTACAATTGGAGTATCTTGGAATTGTTCTTGTGGGTCAGATACACGCATTTCCTGCATTGTTCCCCAAGAACCTGCTCTATTGACCAACGATAATTCGTTGCTTGAAATTTTAGTGTCTTTGTCTTTATCTGACCAGTCATACAAATAAAGAGAAGATATCTTCAAATCGTTGGCATAAATTTTATCTGTTTGATTCATAAAACTTTCAAAAGGAAAGTTCACACTAAGAACAAGCAGTGAAGAATCATTTGGAATTACAGTCTGTTCATAGTAAGAATTGAGATCTTTGAATTGTGTTATCTTGTTTAATTCAATATAGTTAGGACGATATTTTCCTGTATCATTTAGCAACGAATCTTTCAAATGAATCTCAGTCTTTCCATTGTAGGTATCTTTTTTGATTAACTTTAAGGTCTGGGGTTTTACTAAAATTTTAAGAGTTTCTTCGGAGGGATTTTCAATTTTAAAGGTGGTTGTGCTACGTTCGCCTGGAAACAAATGCCCTGCAAACCAATTGGTTTGCGCCCAATTTTTTTCTGGAAGGTTAAACCTTGCCAAACCAAGCGATGTGGAATTGACAGAGGTTATAGAATTATTTAGGATATTTTTTATGTTTTTGTAGGAATCCTCATTGTAGACTATGAACATTCCAGGTTCTCCCTTTAGAAATCTAATCGCATTTGTGACATTTAGCAATCCTGAGCCCTGCGTTAGCGGATCATTGCCAAGATCAGATGCGCTTGACATTAGAATGCTTTTTACCCTAAAAGGATCATATCGTACAAGATTTTTTTGTAAATCTTCCATGACTAGTGCAGCTCCGCCTGCTACAATTGGTGCTGCCATACTCGTTCCGCCAAACATTGAAAACGATTCTTGTTTGGAATCTTTTTCTAATTTTGTGACAATGCTTGG
>JBFJMG010000156.1:0-1870 GCA_041634015.1 Nitrosopumilaceae archaeon | reverse complement strand
GACATTGCAACTTCCCTGCATAACATGTTTTTTTCCAAAGGCTTTTTGATAATTTGCTCTAGAATTAAACAAAAGATCAGATACAGCCTTATCACCATAAATTGTCTCACCGCCCTGATAGATTGCAGATAGTTTTTTTGGCTCATAAAGATTAATTTTGTTTTGATAACCCATTCCGCCTGGGGAGGCATCAAAGACTAGATCACAATTTTCCAGGGCGGACTCGATGGAACCCGCAATTTTATAATTTTTAAATTCATCTAACTTTTTTTGAGGGGCATATACATCAAAACCTCTAGAAATTGCTAGATTGACTTTTTCATCTGGAGAGTATTTTCCGACTCCAATGACGGTAATCTCAGGATCATCTTTGATAAAGGAAGACAACCTACTTCCAATGGAGCCATATCCATTAACAAAAACTCTCTTCATAATTTTTGTTTAATTTTGCCTATTTATTTAGATTACAAACTTCTAAATGTTACAAACCAAGGAAAAAATTATGAGGATTCACGGACCTTCAATAGCAATAGGTGCTGGAATATCAGCAATTGTAATTATTGCAGTGTTTTTTGGAATGTCTGCAAATAATCAACCAGACTTGGAATTGATCCCAGCTGAAATTCCCCAACCAGAAATATCTTTATCCGGTCTAACTTCAAATGGTTCGCCGTATTTGGGCGATCCCAATGCAAAGGTTACTTTGGTTGAATTTGGTGACTATCAGTGCCATTTCTGTAACAAATTTTTTCATGAGACTGAGCCCATGATTTTTAGAGAATATATTCAAACTGGCAAGGTCAAGTTGATGTTTAAGGATTTTACAATCATTGGTCCTGATTCGATTACTGCGGCTCATGGAACCCATTGTGCAAATGAGCAAGGAAAATTTTGGGAATACCATGATATTTTATACAATAATTGGACCGGAGAAAACAACGGATGGGCCTCCTCTGAAAATCTCTTGGGATTTGCAAGAGATGTAGAGCTAGATATTGACAGATGGAGTGATTGTATGTTGGAGGCAAGATATCAATCGCAAATAGTAGCAAGCAATGAGGATGCAAGGAGTCTGGAGCTGACTGGAACGCCTGCCTTTTTTATTATTGGGCCTGATGAGCATATAACGAAAATTAGTGGTGCACACCCCTATGTTGTATTTGCCGAAATTTTTGAAGAAGAGTTGAAAAAATAATAAAAATACTCAAAAAAAAGCCGAATTTCGTTGCAAAAAATTGATAAAATCTTATCTTATTTGTAATCTTCATTAAGCTCGGTATCTTTTTATTCATATCAACTCAGGCAAGCTTATGGCAGCTGGCATAGATGACATCGCAGTATACATACCAAGACTGTATGTAGATGCTGCAGATTTTGCAAAATTTAGGGGATTGGACCCTGCAAAGCTCCAAAGAGGACTTGGAGTCTCACAAATGGCAATTGTAGATACCAATCAGGATCCTGCATGTCTTGCCTCAAATGCTTGTTTGAAAATAATGCAAAGAAACAAACTGTCTCCTGATGATATAGGACGATTATACGTTTCAACTGAATCATCCTTTGATGAATCAAAAGCTATGAATTCCTACGTTATTGGAATGTTAGAGCAGGTATATGGAGAAGGTGCATTTGAGCACTGTGGAGGTGTTGAAACAAAATTTGCATGTGTTAGTGGCTCTTATGCATTATATGATAATACAAATTGGATTCGAGCAGGAGAAGCTGAAGGAAAACATGCTCTAGTTGTTGTCTCAGATATTGCAAAATATGATTTGGGATCATCAGGGGAGATGACACAAGGAGCTGGTGCAATTGCAATGTTACTAAACGATAATCCAAGATTACTTGGTTTTGATCCTAGAGTAACTTC
>JBFJMG010000155.1:0-2044 GCA_041634015.1 Nitrosopumilaceae archaeon | reverse complement strand
TACCAATTCCCAGACAAAGACGGTGATGGAATTGAAGACAGAAAAGACGCATGTATTGATGATCCTGAAAACTATAATAGTTATCTAGATTGGGATGGCTGCCCTGATATTATCCCATCTGGTGGTTCTCAACAAGGACGATCAGATGCAGACAAAGATGGAATACCAGACCATGAGGACTCATGTCCAACAAAACCAGAGACATGGAACAAGTATAGGGATTGGGATGGTTGTCCAGATATTATTCCTGAACAATCACGATATGTTCATGATGATGACCTTGATGGCGTTCTCAACGATGCAGATGCCTGCCCACTAGAAGCAGAAGACTTTGAGCCACCAAATCCAAATGATGGATGTCCAGCTAGATAAAATACTCTCAAATTTTTAAAACTATTTTTTTGGCAATTCATTTAAAAGAACAATAAACTGATTTTGGTATCATGTCTTTGTTACTGCCAAAATTTTCTAGCAAGGCATTTTTAGCCCCAATGGCTGGAGTCAGTGATCCTGCACTAAGATTATTGTGCAAAAACAAAGGTGCGGGTCTAGTGGTGACTGAATTTACAAACATACACAGTATCGTTGCAAAAGAAAAACAACTTAAATCCGAAAATAAAATGATTACAAATTTTTTAGAATTTTCTCAAAAAGAAAGACCACTGTCGGTTCAATTATTTGGCTCTGATCTTGATAATTTATCAAAGGCCGCCAAAATTGTAGAGCCATTTTTTGATATTATAGATTACAACATGGGTTGTCCTGCACCTCACATCACAAGTCAAATGGCAGGTGGGGCCCTGCTTCAGAATCAAGACCTGACGAGAAAAATTTTTCAAACCTTGGTAAGCTCTGTGCAAAAACCAGTCACCCTAAAAATGCGAGCAGGGGTAACATCTGAGAACAACAAATTGTTTTTGAAGATAGCAAAAACTGCCCAAGAAGAAGGGATTCAAATGATAACCCTTCATCCAAGAACAGTAAAGCAAGGGTATTCAGGAAAGGCTGATTGGAAATTAATCAAAGAACTTAAAGAAAATATCCAAATTCCCGTGGTGGGAAACGGCGATATTGATTCTCCGGAAATTGCAAAAAAAATGTTAGATGAGACTAAATGTGATTACGTTATGATTGGAAGGGCAGCAATGGGCAATCCCTTTTTGTTTGAGCAAATCAATGATTATCTTGACACAGGATCCTACAAAAAATATTCAGTTAAAAATAAACTAGAAGCTTTTTTTGAATACTTTAGAATCTCTTCTAATTACAAGATTAAATTCTCCTCAATTAAGAGCCAGGCAATTCGTTTTACTAAAGGGGCATTTGGGGGAACAAAGCTAAGGGCACAAATTACAATGACTAGGACCCCCGAGGATCTACTTGCAGTAATGAAGGCCGCAGCCTGATTTAGATACTTAGCCATCCAAGTTTTCTAAAATACAAAAACATCATTCCTGCCGGGACAATTGAGGCAATAATGATTATAACAAATGTCATATATGATTGCGAATCTTCTCCTGCTATTCCACCTGGAAGATTAATGTTCATTCCATAAAAGGTTCCAATTACTGTTGCTGGAATAGCCAAAGTAAAAATTATTGTTAGAACACCTAGTACTTTGTTTGTTTTTTCAGTGCTGAGCATGAAATCAGTATCCTTGTAAATTTCCATAGTCTCCCTTGATTCTTCTAGCGTATCAATTACTTTGTCAATGTGATCAATGACATCATCAAAGTATAGAGTTAGTTCTTCAGCTGGCGATAATTTTTTGACGTTTATTGCAGTCTCTAGAATAATTCTCTTTAGGGGATTGACAATTCTTCGCAACATGGTGATTTCGCGTCTTAGAACTGAAATGGTTCGAGCCATTGATTTTCTATCATCAAATACTCCTTCTTCTATATCATCCAAATTTGCGATAATTCGGCGAAGGGTATGAAGTAAATCATCTACCAACAAATCTATTATTTCATGCAATAAAACACCAGTTGATTTTCCTAGAATTCTCTCTCTTCGTTGAGGATCAAGATTTTCTTTGCATGTT
>JBFJMG010000154.1:0-2048 GCA_041634015.1 Nitrosopumilaceae archaeon | reverse complement strand
TTCAACTGTCTGTCACTACCAGCTAACACTATCTCAGATGTATCCAATCTAATTGATATCGCTCAAAATGTTGGTTCTACTCAATACAGTACAGATTCAATCTCCCACACCCGACAACTCCCCTCTTACAACTGTCTGTCACTACCAGCTAACACTATCCAATTTGGATATATCACCAGAATTTGTGGGGTTCATTGAATCATTCCAGCAAAATTATGTATGTCTAGGAAGATTCAAACAAACTTTTCCGATTAAATCCTCAAAAGGCCCAAAATTCGTATGGCTTATAAATTATTTTGAGAACGAACAGTATGGGTCTTTTCAAACGAGATAAAAAGAAATCAAATAATGAAACCAAATGTAAGGAATGTGGGACCGAACTACACGATCCTGAACGACTCAAAAGACACATGAAAAAAGCCCATGGAAATGTTCCAGCGAAGAAACTTGACCCAACTTCTGGCGACGGTGGAACCTGGTAACTTTGAAGTTAAATTATAGCCAAAAACTTGCCTTAGGATTTGGTGGAATTTTTATTGTTGCAGGAATTGTTTTGTCAACTCTAGTTTTCCCATTTTGGAATCTTATTAGAGAGGACGTCTATGAGGATGTGGAGATTTTAGCCAATGATAACGGAATTTGTTATGTAGAAACAATGGATAATATTCCCAAAACAATAGAAAACTGTGATTTAACGACGGGTGATAAAACTACAATAAAATTTGGTCAAGGACTTGCCTGGGCAACCATTATTGAGCCGTAACCGTTGAACTTTATAGTCAGATAACTCCTTTAAATTTTGTGGACTGTATTTTTTGTCGGATTAGCAAGGGTGAAATCCCTACCAAAGTAATAACCAAAACAGACAAATCAATTGCTTTTTTGGATGCATTCCCTCTGACAAGAGGACATACACTTGTAATCCCAAAGAATCATCATGAAAAAATTCAACACATGTCGGCGGAGGAAAACTCTGATTTGTTTTCAACCGTACACAGGCTTATTTCAAAAGTAGATAAATTGACTGGGGCTACCTTGGTGGCTATTCACAATGGAGCCGAGGCAGGACAAGAAATTCCTCATGTTCACGTTCATTTGGTTCCACGAAGTGCGGATGATTCTGGAGGGCCGATACACCGTCTTTTTAATTCAACTTTGAACATATCTGATTCAGAAATAAATAAAATTTATGAAAAATTAAAGGACTAGTAGGGAAATAATCTTTCTTTGGTATCTTTGTTTTCAACGATGATGGCTTTGGTTGGGCAAGTCTCAGCTGCATTCATAATCTTGTTAAATCCTGCTCCTTTTTGATTAATTACAGATGATTTGGGATTCATTTTAGAGTTTTTATTAATTACAAAAACATCTGGTGCAATCGTCTCACAACTACAGCAAGCAATACACAAACTTTCTTCTACATTTACAAATAGATTTGGCTGAGCCTTTGGTTCCTTTGCTTTATCAAATTCTCCATTTTTCCCATCCGGGGTAATACGTGCATTGTATTCCTCCCAGAATTTTCTTTCATATTCTTTCCAAAATTCAGGATCTCCTTCCTCAAATTCACGAGTAAATCTACCCCAGTCTTCTTCAGGAGTTTCGCCAGGTCTTTGACCTGGAGGTGCACCCCATTGTGGCTTTCGCTTGAATTCCTCAGTTTTTCTTGAAGGGTTTGGAATTGTAGCTTTTCCTTCATTATGGTATTTTTTAATAACATTGTACGCCTCTGTAATTTTTTTAAACTGGATTCCTTGCTGCTCATTGGTATTTTTATCCGGATGAAACTCTAGGGCTAATTTTCTATAAGCTACCTTGATCTCCTCAAAGGAGGATTCAGAGTTTACATTTAAGGTCTTTAAGGCTTGATGAGTATTCAATGATTTGGGTATCTCTGTAGTAAGTTAAAAACAATTGCCAATTCGGAGTAGATTTATTCTAAAATTATTTCATCTTCAGCCTTCCAGGCCGGATCTACCATACACAAAAATTTAAGATCATCCTTTCCGGTATTTTCAATGAACTGAATCGACATTGGAGGAACATAA
>JBFJMG010000153.1:0-2053 GCA_041634015.1 Nitrosopumilaceae archaeon | reverse complement strand
AGATTTTAATATAACAAAAAGGGGATCAAGTTAATAAGGAAAAAATATGTCAACATCGAATGTAAAATTAGATGCAATAGGGTTATTTTGTCCAGAACCTGTTTTCAGAACAAAAATTGAAATTGAAAAAATGAAATCTGGTGAAGTCTAAACAGTTTTAGCTGATGATCCTGCAGCAGAGGATGATATTTCACGTTGGGTAACTAGAAATGGACATCAACTTTTGGGAATGAAAAAAGATGGCAACGTTATCGAATTTACTATTAAAAAGGTGAAATAATTACGGCAATCAAAGCGGTAACTGATACAGAGATTTTGAATAAAGTAGGTAACACGCCTATGGTAAAACTTAATTCATTATCACATGATAAACTAAATTATTTTGCCAAACTGGAAAGTCATAATCCTTTTGGCTCTGTAAAAGATAGGGCGGCGTACTGGATGATTAAAGATGGAGAAGAACGTGGTATTCTAAAAAGGGGACAAAGTATTATTATTGAACCTACTTCCGGAAACACTGGTATTGCGCTAACTGGTATTGCAAATTTGTTAGGCTACAAGGTGGAAATTGTTATTCCAGAAAAAGCTAGTAATGAAACTAAGGACATAATTCGAGGACTAGGGGCCAAAGTTTATGAAACAAGTGATGATCTATGTCCAAAGGTTGGTGCAGGAACTGATCAGAGTATTGCTTTGGCAACATCGATTGCCTCCTCACGACCTGATATCTATTACTCTCCTAACCAATATGCAAATGAAGCCAATTTCAAAGGTCATTATTTTGGAACAGGTCCCGAAATTTGGAAACAAACCGATGGTAAAGTGACTCACTTCTTTACAGGTGTTGGTACTGGAGGAACTATAACGGGGATTGGAACATTTCTAAAAGAAAAAAATCCAAATGTTAAAATCATTGGGTGTCAACCACAAAAAGATCATCTCATTCAAGGCTGGAGAAATTTTGAAGAATCAGCAAAACCTGATCTATTTTTAAAACGTGAGTTGGTTGTAGATGATTGGGTTTCTGTTACAAATGCTGAGGCCTTTGGTGTCGTAAAAGAGGTTTTCGAAAAAGATAAACTATTGATTAGTCCCTCCTCAGCGGCAGTTTATGCTTGTATGAAAAAATATGATCTCGATGGTGAGGCATGTGTCGTTGGAATATTTGCCGACGATGGAAGAAAATTCAAAAGCATTTATTCTCAGCAAAATATTATGAGCGAGCCTGAATTTGACCGTGCATTGAAAGAAACCAAATATTTGTCTGAGATAGCTTATCTTTAAGCACTATATCCTTCAATTTTTGCGACCATTGCACTCAGCGAAAATGGTTTTTGCATAATTTCTACAGCATTTTTTAAACTTTGAGAGGACTCTTTGAGCGAATCGATGTTATAGGCTGAAGCAAAAATAATTCTCTGATTTGGATCCTTATCGAGGATTTTTTTAGCAACATCAACTCCACTTTTTTCAGGCATGTTGTTATCCAGCAAAATTACATCAAAACCTTCTTGTTGAGATTCTTTTGTTGATGCCTCTCTATATTTTTCAAGACACTCTTTCCCATCTTTGGTAACTATGACACTATGTCCACGTTTTTTTAAGGCAGTCGTGTATTGTTTTGCTGTGAAAAAATTATCTTCGGCAACTAAAACCTTCATTTATTATTGATATTTTTTAAAATCAATTTAATCTAAGTGTGTTTAACCAAGACAAACAATAACTATTGTTTTTTAGGTAGTAATTCGATCTCTTCTATTTTTTGCTTAATTGGTAATGTAAACTCAAATGTTGCTCCTTGATCCTGATTGTTTCTAGCAAAAATTGCCCCTCCGTGAGTTTCAATAATTCCTTTACATAAGAATAAACCTAGCCCTGTCCCACTTTGATTTAGCTTACTACCGATAGTCACAAATTTATCAAAAATTTTTGGTAACATTTCGTTTGGAATTCCTGTGCCTGAATCTGAAATCACAAAATGCAGTTTATTCTCATTATGATTTACGTGGGTCTCGATTTTGATTGTTCCTTTTTCTGTAAATTTAATGGCGTT
>JBFJMG010000152.1:0-2095 GCA_041634015.1 Nitrosopumilaceae archaeon | reverse complement strand
ATAAACATTCCAAGCACATCGACTTTGGAAAAATATGTTGGGATGCTAGAAGATGAGTATCAAATCAGGCGCAAATCACTTGAACTTGGTATACCGGTGCTGACAACTACAGAGCTTGCAGAGTCTTTTGTTAAAACACTAGAATGGCTGCAGCACAATGAGACAACGAAATTTCCACTAGAACCATATGATCCAATTGGCTAAATTACATTCTTAATAGTTGACTCATCACCAATTAGAGTGCCATCAAGTGTAACGATTCTAGCCGATGAGACTTTTTTTATCTTTTCAATTATAGGGGAGATTGATTTTTTGTATCTTTGTTTGTGCGTTGCATAAAAATATCGATTAAAGGAAGGAACAATTGTAATTTCTAGCTCTCCTTGCTTTGATGGAAAAATATTTTGTTTTTGTGTTTTTATTGACACCCAAACCCTTTGACCATTTATCAGAGAACCTTCTTCAAAAAAAACTGGGTGAAGATGCCCCATGATTATCTTGTTTACGTGGGAAAAATTCTCAGATGGCATTGTATGGCCATGGGTCAATAAGATATCATCTAAAATCATTCCAGTTGAACTAATCAGAGTAACCTCTGGTGGAACAAGTTTTTCGATATTTGCATCGTGATTTCCAGGAATCAAAATTGTGTTTACCTTTTTTTTCATCTCCTCAAAAAAAAGCGGGACATCTTGCCATTCATTTTTTGAGATTGATTTTATTGTAGATTTTACATCACCTAATAGAATTAGAGAATCTGGTTTTTGTGAATCAATTATCCCTGATATCTCTGAGATTGTCTCATGAGTTGAGGTGTTTTTGCCCAGGTGTATCTTCTTGTGGCTAAGGGCTGCCTCAAATCCAATATGCAAGTCAGTAATAATGAGATTTTTTTTCCCATTTTCTAGAATCAATGCCGGAATGGATGGAATAATTCGGGTCTGTACCATCAAAAATATACTTTGGATTAGAAATTAAACGGTTGTGAATGAAGCAGAGAAAAAAATTCAAGATACAGTATCTGAGAAGAGAGTAAAACTGCATCTTTTTGAGCCAAGTAATAGAGAAATTTGGACCATAGTTGGAAAAGGAAAAGAACACTGGTTTGATCCCTTAGCAGAGTTTTGTTCCTGTCCTGGATTTTATTTTGCAAAACAAGTGGACAAAAAACATTGTTATCATTTAGAATCTTATAAACTAGCAAAAAAAGAAAATCAATTTGAGATCATAAGGTTTGCCGATGAGGAATACGAGGATTTTATAAAAACATTGATCGATGATATATAGATTAACCAATCCATAAATCAAGTATTATATTTGCCTACAAAGTGATAGGCTACCATGTTACGACAAAAACCTCTTGATGAGCAGGAAATTTGTGAAAAAATAATTGCTCTAAACCCAAAGATGCGCTTTGTTGCAATAATCGATCTAAAGGGTAACATCGTAGAGGGAATAATGAAGGCAGGAAAGACCTCACTTGATTCGCAAAAAGAAGAAGAACACTTTTGCAAACAGGTTGCCCAACGAAGAAAGATGCGAAAAGAATTTGATGCAAAACTTGGCAAGGTGCGATATGTTCACGTGGAAAGAGAAAAAGTTACACAACTAGTCATCTACTCCAAAAAAAGGACAATTTTCCTTACTGTAGAGCCTGAGCTTAGCATCAACAAGAAACTACAGATTGTAAACTCGGTTAAAAAAATCGCAGGATAGAGATTTGCTTATTAATTTAGCAAATTGACTACCAGTATGACAGATTACGAGTCCCAGATAAAAAAAATCGTATCTATGATGAAAGAAGATGGCATCTCACCTGATGAACAAAATACCGGCACTCTGGCAAAATATCACGAGTATGCCAAGAAAAACTATAGCCTAAATGATGAATCTGCCTTACAGCTAATCTACGAATCGCTTTTGTACATGAAGATGCAAAGCGAAGAATCTTTTGATCCGTTGCATCAAGCAGATAAATTCGGTGCAGGTTTTAGCTAATCAAAGTGGGATGCTAAACAGATCATCTTTTGATACTCCTTTCCAAAGACCTGTCATTCCCTCTGGTTTTACATCCTCCACCTTAGAGATTTTTTGT
>JBFJMG010000151.1:0-2147 GCA_041634015.1 Nitrosopumilaceae archaeon | reverse complement strand
GACTACAATTCCATTTTTTACTGCCTCGCTTACTGCCGCATCAAGTTTAGGATTTGTACGATTAACTCCTAAACTAATGTTAATAACATCTGCATCATCTTTGATGGCTTGTTTTATTGCACTGATTATTTTATCTGATGCCACTGACTCCCCATCTTCTGAAACCTTGTATGCCAAAATTTTTGCCTTTGGTGCAAGACCTATGAGATTTCCATCCGCTGCTATGATTCCTGCGACCTCGGTCCCATGACCATTTGAATCAAGAGGCATTTTGCCTTCTTCCACAAAATTTATCCCACCAATTACTTTGCCATCTGGACCAAACCCAAACAGATCTGGATGCAGATGATCCACCCCTGTATCTATTATTGCTATTTTAATTCCCTCCCCAGAGAAACCCAGTCCCTTAGGAAAATTTGCTCCAACATATGGACCGCTTTTATCTACCAGGGTTTTGATATCGTTGTCTTCTTCTATTAGCCAAACAAAGAGTAAAGATGTAAGCAGGATTGATGCACAGAAAATTATTTTGATGGTTCTCACAAATTTTGTTCAATTTTAGAAGGTAAAAATCCTCGCCATACTAAACCAATAAATTGAATAGAAAAAATTAATCATTTATGGGTAAATACTCACTTCCCGAAATGCCATATGCATACGATGCTTTAGAACCACATATCGACGCAAGAACCATGGAAATTCATCACACAAAACACCATCAAGCCTACACCGATAAGCTAAATGCAGCACTGGAAAAATGCCCTTCAGAAGTTCAAAACAAAGACATTCTAGAAATCCTAGGTGATCTTAACTCAGTTCCTGAAGCGCAAAGAAGTGCTGTGAACTTTAATGGTGGTGGATTTGATAACCACAGACTATTTTGGAACAACATGAAACCAAACGGCGGAGGAGAACCAGGCGGAAGTTTGGCTGATGCGATAAACGCTACCTTTGGAAGTTTTTCTGATTTTAAGGAAAAATTTTCATCCACAACAGCGGTTATTCAAGGTAGCGGATGGGGATGGTTAGTTTACAATCCTTCTTCTGGAAAAGTCGATTATCAGGCAATGTCAAACCAAGACAGTCCAAGAAAATTAGGACTTGTTCCTCTATTAGGTCTGGATGTATGGGAACATGCTTACTATCTCAAATACCAAAACAAGCGTCCTGATTATGTTGCTGCATTTTGGAATGTTGTCAATTGGGACGAAGTAGAAAGCCGATTCTCAAAAGCAAAATAAATACCATTTTTTATTTTTTATTATTCCAACCAAGTGTTTTTTATTTTAGATCCAGAACCTATAGCAAAGGCAATTCCTTCCCATTTTTTGGAGAAAGCATTTTCAAAACGATGTGGGACTTTGGGAGGAATGAAGATCATGGTTTTTGGATGGACAATTTTGGTTTTGGAACCAACAGTTACTTTGCATTTTCCTTCGATGGAATACACAATTACATATTCACTTTCATGAATGTGTAACTGATGCACTTTGCCAGGATCAATTCTGGCCTCAAGACCAATAATTCTTTTTCCCTTTATTTTTTCATCTAGCATTAATCTAATTTTGAGTTGATCCGTTGGATGATCAATTGATGGTAAAACCCATTTTGATTTTGCCTTGATCAATTTAGCATCCTTTTCTTTCAACAAAACAGATAATCTATGAATCAATTTATAACCACCTCTAGAGGTTCTGTTGTAAATGAGTGATGAGCATGCTCAACAATTATTGTATCAAATGCAAATGCTTGAATCTTACTTTAGTGACTTATCACAACGAGAGGCAAGTCTTTACAACGTACTCAGGGAAGCAAGCTCTGCAATTGAATCAATAAAATCTATCGCCGATAAACCAGAATCTGATACCTTGGTTCCAATAGGGATGGGGACTTTTCTAAAAACAAAGGTTACTTCAAATGACAAATTCGTTCTCAACGTTGGTGCTGGGGTTGCCATTGAAAAAGATAAAGATTCTGCAATTAATTATCTTGAATCACGAATAAAAGAAGTGGAAGTTGCCTTACAAGATACATCTACAAAAAAACGAGAAATTGCAGCAAGGATTGAGCAGGGCAAAAATGAATTAAATCGACTAGCCCAAGCAGCTGCGGTACCAAAAAAATAAGGAATTAAAATGTTTGATAAG
>JBFJMG010000150.1:0-2178 GCA_041634015.1 Nitrosopumilaceae archaeon | reverse complement strand
TCCAATAGTTGGAATTGTAATTGGGTTAATCATAGGAGGTTTTGGATTTGGATTATCCCTGACAGGACTTGAACCTATGGTCGTTAGTCTTTTGGTGGTGGCAGCCCTGGCAATAATTACGGGTATCCACCATACAGATGGTCTTGCTGACTTTGGAGACGGCTTGATGACAAAGGGAAGCAAGGAAAAAAAATTAAGTGCCATGAAAGATCTTTCAACAGGTTCTGCGGGAATTGTAACCGTTGTATTGTATATAGTCGGATTAATTATCGCATTATCTATAACACAAGGATTAGATCTTTTCAAAGCAATATTGTTAGGTGAAATAATAGCAAAATTCTCCATGGTATTTATGGCAAGCATAGGAAAATCTGCAGCCGTTGGATCTAATTCTCCCTTTATTCAATTAATGAAAGATAAAAGAAAATTACTTTTAGCAGGTGTAATCACCATTGTGCCTGTGATTATTTTAGGTGGCACTTTGGGTGTGTTTATGATTTTAGGCTCAATTGGAGTAACTATTCTTTTAACTGCAATCGCAACCCGCAGCTTTGGGGGCATAACTGGAGATGTTTTAGGAACTGCAAACGAACTCGGAAGACTCTCATCAATAATGATCTTTGTAACAATTTGATCGGAATAGTTATGGCAGGCGGCAAGGGCACTCGTATGAATTCACAAGATGAAAAATTATTGCTTCAATACAAAAAACCAATAATTCTACACGTAATGGAAGCAATGCAACAATCAAATTGCTTCTCCAAAATATTTGCGGTAACTAGCAAACACTCTCCTCGAACTGAAAAACTTTTAGTAGAAAATGATTACCAAATCATAAAAGCTTCTGGGAAAGGATACGTTGAAGATTTAAACGATGTCTTAAAATCCTTTAATGATTATGTCTTTGTCACTTCTGGTGATCTACCTCTTTTGGACGGAAATATAATAAACAAAATTGTTTCCACCCTCAAACCAACAAACACCTGGACAAGTTTTGTTGTAACACAAAAATTTTTAGAGTCTCATAAATTACAGGCAGAAAACCCTATCTTAGTTCAAGAAGAACCCTGCTATTATTCCGGAATTTCACTTGTTAATTCTAAAAATATTAAAGAATTAGATTTTGTCACAGAAACAATTGAAATTCTTAATGATAAACGAATCGCCTTTAATCTAAATACAAAAACCGATTACGATTCACTCTGCGCTGCCTGAAATTTTACCTAAAATGTTGGCAAGTGAACCAGTTGGCTTGGAAATAATATTTCCACATGAATTGCAGGTAACCTGAGATGATGCATGAGTGTACAGAACTTGCATTTCTCCACATTCGTTACAATTAACTTTTTGAAATTTTCCCGCAGGTTCTGGGATCTCAATGTGTTCCTTCTTCATGCTGCAACCAACTCGAATTTCTTAACCCTTATTCCATATGTGTTGAACTTTTTCTTGCAAACTGTACACGCTAACATTCGTGTGGCCTTTTTTGTTACTTTAGCGGGTTTTGCTAACTTGGGGAATTTTTGCCCACCATATCCTTTTTTGTCTTCTGCGTGGCGTCTTTCCCCTATGGCCGATGCGCGTCGCTTTCCTGCCTTGTATAATGATACTTTTTGATCCGTATGTTTTTTGCATTTTGGACAGTACCGTTTTATCACCTTAGGATAATTCATACGAAATCAAACCATTTACACGGTAATTTAAGCATTGAATCTATAATTAGGCGAAATGATAAAAAAAGCCGTGAGCAAACTTTCAGAATCAATCGTAACCCTAAACGCGGTTGCTTTGGGAGAACGAAAAGCGGATTTAATTTTAAAAAATTGCAAATTAGTTAATGTCTACACTAGAGAGATAATGCCCAAAACTCAGATTGCGATAGTAAAAGGTAGAATAGCCTTTGTCGGTGCCGATGCATCACATTCGGTTGGCCCAAAAACAATTGTAATGGATTTGGAGGAAAAATTTGTTTCACCAGGTTTTGCTGATCCTCATACTCATATAGATCAGTTCGTTCTGCCTTCTGAGCTCGCAAAAAAATCTTTACTTTGCGGAGTTACAACATTATTTTCAGATCCTATTGATATCGTAAGCGTTTGTGGATACAAAGGATTTAGAGAATTTTTAAGGCAAACAGAAAATCTACCAATTCGAATTTTCCATGTAGTCCCAGGCGGG
>JBFJMG010000149.1:0-2211 GCA_041634015.1 Nitrosopumilaceae archaeon | reverse complement strand
ATTTTTCTTCTACAGCAATTTTGTTGTCGCCTTCAAGGGATTTTAAAACATCCATGAATAATTGCATTTTAGAAACTTCGCTCCTAGGTTTTCCTTGTAAGACACCCAGGTCAACTTTACCCGTATTAACATCAACACCTGCATCTGAGAGCATGCTTTGAATTAGATAAATTGCACGATCTGCATCTTCTGCCTCTACCTGGTCCTTTAGCAATAATCTCGCTCTAGCAGTAGCCAATCTAATCAATCCCTCTAGCTGTCTTGGGGTGACTGTGATCATTTCTTCAGATTCGACATTTCGCATTTTTAAGTAATAATCTAGAATTTTTTCCTCTGCCTCTGAAGTTAATGTAGGGTTAATCCTCTTAGAATAAGCCAAATATTTTGTTAGAATATCTACATCAATTAACGAGCGATTATCAACGCCTGAAGGATCGTGTAATTTTATTATATGTTTAGCAATTCGTTGATCCTTTTCTTTGGATGGAATATCTCGTACAACAAAGATTAGATCAAACCTTGTCAAAAGTGGGATAGGAAGATTAACATTTTCTGTGATATTTTTGAATGGATCATATTTACCATACATGGGATTTGCTGCAGAAAGTATTGATGTTCTTGCATTTAGAGTTGCGACTATACCTCCTTTAGCAATACTAGCAGATTGCTGTTCCATTACTTCGTGAAGAGCGCTTCGATCTTCAGGTTTCATTTTATCAAATTCATCTATACACACCAAACCTTGATCACCTAAAACCACTGCACCTGCTTCTAACATCATGATTCCACTTTTATCGCGTATTACTGCTGCAGTGAGTCCTGCTGCGGTAGAACCTCTACCAGAGGTGTATAGTCCTCTTGGTGCAATTCTTGCACAGAATTTTAGCATTTCACTTTTTGCGGTTCCAGGATCACCTACTAGAAAAACGTTAATGTCACCACGGATTTTACTCCCATCTGGTAATGCACGTTGAGTTGATCCAACGATTAGTAGAAGAATGGCCTCCTTGATAATTTCATGTCCTTGAATATGTGGAGCAAAAGAATCAACAAGTCGTTCGTAAACATCTGAATTTGTTGCAAGAGATTTGATAATCTTTTCTTCTTCAGGTGAGATTTCTTCCCGTTCAGTTCTCCTTGATACTTTGGAACCGCGTCCTCCTAGATACTCTATATTGTTTCCATCAATCCGTAACCTATACAATCCACTATTTGCTCTTGATATACCGGCGATGGATTCTTGCTCAATTCTTACAATACCTGTAAGAACGATTCTATCCCCAGGTCTTGCATTATCTACAAGATCTTGCTTTATTGCAACATCGATATAATGGGGCAATTGGCCGGGTGGAAGATCTTCAGGTAATTCTTGGAGTCGAATAAGCTGAAAGTCAATAAATTTACTGGATTCTGGCTTTATTTCCAATTCCCTATGAGTACATTTAGGATCAGAGCATTTAACCGGATTATTGACACTCATTCCTTTTAATAAAATAATTTGAGTGATGTGATGATCGGGGCATACATAGATAATTTCTTTTGCCAAAGGTTTTACCTCTGAAGAGCGCACAACCATTCCAGAAACGCTGGTCATTTTTCCAATTATTTCTGCATTAATTTGTCTTAGACTACGTTGTACTGGATAATTTACAATTCTAGCGCGAATGTCTTCTTTGATTTTTTCGGCATATTTTGGAAATCTTTCTGCTAAAATTTCTCTTATGGCTCTTGCAAACGCCTTTAGAATTTCATCAGGATCTTCGTTGAATTTTGATTCGATGTCGGGGTAAGAAACAAGATCATTATAGTCAACTACGATAAACTTTGAACCCTTGGGCATCATCTCATCAACTTTTTCAACATATTGGAAAGAACCAGACTTATCCTTGAATTGTGTTAAAAACGTTTTAACCAAATCAGAAATTGCAGAATCCGTAAATTGTGTTTTTACTGTACTCATTTTTGGTCACCCATTATATGACTAACAAAATTTTTGCTGATATTGTGGAGGTTATTATAAAATTCCCTTTCTTCAACGCTGAGTTTTTTTGCGATTTCAGCAGTTAATTTAGAGGAATCTGCCAGAGTAATGATTTTACTTTTTCGTTTTCGAACCAATGAATTTAACATGCTTTGAACTTTGTTGTAATCATCTTTTTCAAGATTTTCCATGAATGACTTTAGTTTAATAAAAAAATGTTGTTCTAGGGT
>JBFJMG010000148.1:0-2329 GCA_041634015.1 Nitrosopumilaceae archaeon | reverse complement strand
GGATTAGAACAGTGGTTTTTGACGAAAAGAAGCTTTTACAAAAATTATAAATAATTTCCGTAGCTCCATTTCCAACCAGAATTTGAGAAATTGGAATTTTAGTATAATTTTGAAGATCTCTCCTTAGAATAAGTGACTCTGGATCAGGATAAATTGGGATGGTATGTAGATGATTTTTTATGGTTTTTAGCACACCTGGGCTTGGTCCCATGGGATTGATGTTTGAACTAAAATCTAATATGTCAAGGCTGGGATTAGCGATAGAATAAACCCCTCCATGGGATACTGGTCTATGTGAAATAACCGCTGAATTGAGTTTCACGCTTGGGGATATCATTTCCTAATATAGTATGTTTTGGTCAATATCAGATAACGATTATTAATTGAATAAAGGGATTGTACCTGTGGATAAAAAACGAGTAGCTATAATTGGGGTTACAGGCTCTGTGGGTCAAGAATTTGTACAATCTTTGAATAACCATCCATGGTTTGAGGTTACACAGATTGCCGCATCCGAACGATCAGCTGGAAAAAAATATTTGGATGCAATAAGGGACGCTAGTGGAATTATTACGTGGGATGTAGGTGGAGAAATTCCTGAATACATTAAAGACATGACTGTTCGAAGAGTGGACGAGGTTGACACATCTCAATTAGATCTTGTTTTTTCTGCAGTAGAATCTGAGGCAGCCCGAAATATAGAAACTAATATGGCAGCTAATGTTCCGGTCATTTCTACTAGTTCCGCTCATAGATATGAAGAGGACGTTCCAATTCTTATTCCTGGGGTAAATGATGAACAGGCTGAGCTTTTGGATATTCAAAAGAGAAATAGAAATTGGAAAGGATGGATCGCACCATTACCAAATTGTACTACTACTGGTTTGGCAATTACTCTTAAACCGTTGTTTGAAAAATATGGAGCAAAAAAAGTCATGATGACTTCCATGCAAGCAATTTCTGGCGGAGGAAAATCTGGAGTTTCTGCTATGGGAATTACAGACAACATTTTGCCATACATACCCAAAGAAGAGGGAAAGGTAAGAATTGAGACTAGGAAAATTTTAGGAAAGTTAAAGGATGGAAAGATTGAGGATGCAGATATTAGAATTAGTTGTACCTGTACACGTGTTCCAGTAATTGATGGACATACAGAATCTGTATTTGTTGAGACTCAAAAACAAATTGACCCCAAAGGCGCAAAAGAAACTTATGATGAATACAATAAATCAATTTCAGTTGCAGGTTTGCCCTCTGCACCAAAGGATTACTATGCATTCCATGAAGATCCAACTAGACCACAACCACGGATGGAAAGAGAAGTTGGAGGAGGGATGACTACAACAATTGGTAGAGTTGAAAAAGAAGAGCTATTTGAAAATGGTTTAAAGTATATGTTGTTCTCTCACAATAAAAAAATGGGATCAGCAAAGGGAGCAGTTTTGGTAGCAGAAATGCTTTACAAAAAAGGAAAAATTTAGATATTTTTTGCAATTTTTTCAATAATAACTTTATAAGATGTTGAAAACTATATCGGTTCAGGTGTTTTAGATGGCTAAGGTTGATGACCTCGATTTACAGATTTTATCAGAATTATCCAATGATGCATCGATTTCAATCCCTCGACTATCAAAAAAAATCGATGTTAATTCTTCAGTGGTATATTCAAGAATAAAGAGGTTGGTTAAAAGAAAATTAATTGAGCGTTTTACTATTATTGTAAACGATGCAGAGCTTGGGTATAATGTAAAGGCTTTAACGGGAATTAACATGGATACAAAAAAACGAGATCATATTATTCAGGAATTATTCAAGATCGATGGGGTACGGGAAGTAGCTGAGGTTACTGGAAGATTTGATATTTTGGTAACCATGTATTCAAAATCGCTGGATCAAATGCACAAAATGGTCTCCGAGCAAATAGGTAGAATCGATGGAATTCAGTCTTCGGAATCATTCATCGAGATGAAGTCAAGGCAAAAGGCAATGCCATATATGCCATCAAAGAGTAAGGGTTAATGTTGCAGAAACAACGATCAGAATCTCGCATAGCTGTTTACTATGAATTAACAAAGCCAAAGATTTGGTATTTGCTAGTATTTACTGCGTTTGGGGCAATTTTAACGGCATCAAATATTTACAATATTGAAGTAGCTCCTGCAACATGGGCTTTTGCAATATTTTCAGTGGCAGCGGGATCAGCAGCAGCCAATACCTTGACAAACTACCATGATAGAGACATCGATGCAATAATGGAGAGGACTAAAAAAAGACCACTCCCCTCAAAACGAATTCATCCTGCTACAAAGGCAAGAAATTTTGGTTTGGT
>JBFJMG010000147.1:0-2416 GCA_041634015.1 Nitrosopumilaceae archaeon | reverse complement strand
TTCAGGATTATCATCAAGGTGTTTTTCCATTGTTCCATAAAGTTCTGAAATTGGATGTGTGGCATGAACCAAAGATAATTCAGAATTTTTTTCATCTAGGTTTAATTCCAAGGCCCAAAAGTGTCCTAGCGTTTCTTCCAAGGCACTTGCAAATTCCACTTTGGTGTCCCTATCAGAGCTTCCATGAGAGTCTGCAAAAACAGGAGAAATAGCAACAGCCAAAATCGAAAACAAAACAATTGATTCTTTAAGCATCGGTATTCTGATAATAAATTAGTATAAAAGATTACAGTTTATTTTAATATTTTAGAATGGAATTTTTCATAAATTAGAAAATTATTCATAAACTGTTATCAAAAGCCATCCTTAATGGCCCTCAAGAGTTTGATACAGAGTTGGATTCTCTAGCATTATTCGATTAGATATATTTGGTTCTTATCAGCATAAAAAAACAAATACTCCTATGAGAGATAACGTTTATGAAAAACTTGATTATCTTAGGAATTTTTCTTTCAATTTTATTTGGTTTGGGTTTTAATCCTATGGTAGAAGCTCATCCTCATGCCACCACTGATCTTATGGAATCTCATTCTCATGATATCCATAGTGAGAATTTTGAAAAAAATTTCACATTACATTCTTTTGAACACGTAATAATTTCTACATATGATTGGTTCAAAAGTATTCTATTTGGATAGAAATTAAAAAATTGGCCCTCGAGGGGTTTGATACAAAATCCTTGATCCGTTACCTTTTGATTGAAATTCACATTGTTACATTTTCTTAATAATCAATATATTAGCAGAGTTAAGACAAATATTAGAAGTTGAGAAAAATCGAGGTTATCTGTTATGAGCAGCAAGCTCCAAGCTTGGATTATACTTTTAAAAAATATAAAATTCCATTTCATGTAGAGCTTGCGATTGCAGAAGATGAGAAACTTTTGCGATACACCGGAATATGCCCAGATTTATTGGCAGATGCTTTAACAAATGAATTAAACAAGATTATAGATACAAAGAAAAAAGAACTCTATGTTACTAGTTTTGCCCTAGAAGCTACACTATCAGATTACCTTTCAAATTATGCCAAAGAGCTTGAAACAAAACAAGTCAAAGTTAAAAAGAAAAAACTAATCGAAGAATATGAATCACTTATAGAGCCAAATGTAAAATTTAACAAAAATCTTCTATTCATGATAATTATAGCAGCAGGAGTTGCAGTCGTAGGACTATTTGCAAATAATGCCTCATTGGTTATTGGGGCAATGTTGATATCGCCTTTACTTGGACCAATCTCTGCTTTCTCATTTAACACTACTGTCGGCAAGACAAAAAAAATGTTCATGTCCTTAACCTCTGGCCTAATCCTTTTATTTGCAGTTATTGCAACAGGGGCTCTTCTAACAGCAATTGCAACTCAATTTGCAGACTTGCCATTGACAAATGAAATTTTATCAAGAACTGAAATATCTCCCGTGTTTTTGGCAGTTGCAATTGCACTGGGCATGGCGGGGGGAATTGCAATGTCTACTAACATACCTGGAATATTAGTAGGGGTGGCAATTGCAGCCGCGTTGGTGCCTCCTGCGGCTGTGGCTGGAATAGGAATTGCCTTATGGGATTTTGATATTTTTTCTAGTGCATTTACCCTCACCGTAGCAAACATAATTGGCCTAGTTCTTGGAATGATGGTTGTATTTTTCATAGGCGGTGTGACTCCAAGAAAGTTTTACGAAAAAGAAAAAGCTCAACAACACATGATCATTACAATTACAATTTTCATTGGTTTGAGTATTCTTGTAGGCTTTTTGTTATTCAAACCTTAATTCCCTGAAGAACTGCTAATATTCCAGTTTTTTTTTCTTGATTAAAAGGTCATCACAGTACACAAAAAAAGAAAAAATAGACAGGCAGATAAAAAAAAGCATGGGAATTTCTAAAGAAAATAAAGAGTATCTAGATAGCTTAATTGATTATTATATCAGCGAGGCAGGTTCCTACAAACAGCTGGCAGAAGTTTATGCCCCTGAAATTGATTCCATACCAGATACTGCGTTTGGGATAATAGCAGGATGTGTTTATTCTAGTTTTTTACAAGTTTATTCTAGTCAGAACCAGACTGCAGAGCTTGATGATATTAAGGAATTTAATAAGATAATAAAAGACAGGGCACCTCTAATCAAAAAAGTTATACTAGATGAAATAAAAGAAACTTCTAAAGATACAAAGTAATTTTTCAATTTAAAATTTTTAGAAACTGTGTCCCTTCACAAGGACACAGTTTCTTGAACTCTATCTCGGGACTTGGTCGGCTTCGCAGGACATTGGGTAAATTGTTCTTGCGATGTATCGTTTTAGGCGTTTTGTATTAAAACACTTACGTAGAAATTATCAGTATGATTAAATGAGAAAAT
>JBFJMG010000146.1:0-2435 GCA_041634015.1 Nitrosopumilaceae archaeon | reverse complement strand
TCTTTTGTACTTTTTTCGCAATTTTTCTATTTCGGTATCCCGCCTTTCACGGGCTACCTCTCTTAATCTAATCCGAAAATCACGTTCACTTTCAAAAGGTTTTGAAGATAATTTGAAATTTTTGCTAGTAAAATAATCTAATCCTTTTGTTCGGTAAAGATAGTCCTTTAATTCTCGTTTCCATTTCGAATAATTTTTTGGATTTGTTGCGATACTAGGAATATTTGAATAATGACCTTCTTTTGGTTCTTGTTTTTTTAAATTTCGTTCGGATATTTCCAAATTTTCTGCTTCTTCCCAATTAACATCAATTATGTTCTCTTGAAGATTAAAACCCAGACCAACTTTTTCGGTTTGTAATTTCTTCTTTGTTTTTTTATCTATAAAATGGACATTGGCAATTCCTACAAGTGTGGCTTGATATTCAGTACTTCCACTTGACTCATTTAGAAAATACTGAGGTATTTTTGACGGTAACATAGGACGTGAAGTAAGATTAGTTGAGTCATGACTTGGTTTGGTCTGAATCTTACCTTTGGCCGATGAGGTTTGATTTTTTTTATCTTTCATTAGTTTCTTAATTTGTGTTCGAGTTAGGGGGCCACGAAGATAGGACATTGCCCAACGTGTATGAAAAATCATGGGATTTTTTTCATGTACATTATGCAAAAGAAATACTCTTTTACCAAGATTTGAAATAATCTTATCCATATCTCTTCTCTTAAAACTGACACTACCCTTTGAGATTCCTTCTAGACCGTCTAACATTCTGGCTTTGTCTCGCTCAGTTTGTAAACGCCCAATGAACCAAGTTCCAGTATTTGATAGTCCTTTATAGTCCAAATCCACTGGATTTTGAGTTGCAAGAACAACTCCAACTCCATAGGCACGCGCTTGTTTTAGTAACGTGAGCAATGGCTTTTTTGAGGGTGGCTCTGCAACAGGTGGCAGGTAGCCAAAAATCTCATCCATGTAGATGAGAGTTCGGAGACTGGTGGTACCAGATCTTGAACGCATCCAACTTAATATCTGATTTAGCAAAAGCGAGACGAAGAACATGCGCTCAGCTTCTGATAAATGTGAAATAGAAAAAATGGCTATCCGTGGTTTTCCTTCCGCGGTATGTAGAATCTGATCAATTTCAAGTGGCTGCCCAGTTAACCAACCCTGAAAACCAGGGGCTGCAAGTAAATTATTTACCTGCATTGCAAATTTAAAACGGTCCTTGGATGGGAAAAATGATTCGATATCCATGAACCCAATTTTTTTTACAGGAGGGTTTTGGATTGCTTGAATAATTTTTCCAAGATCTACTTGATTACCCTCCTTCCAAAGTTTATGCAGTATCGTAGAGATTAAAATATGCTCACGACTTTGAATTGGGTCAGCATTGATGCCTAGTAATCCCAATAAACTAGTTGCAGTAGTCGAAACTCTGTCCCGAAGGAGGTCAGGCTCATTGATAACTCCTTGTGAAGGTGCCGAAAAAGATGATAATATTGAAACTGGAACACCTGCCTCACTTCCTGGTGTGTAAATAATAAAATCTGCAGAATCACGTAACGCTGCAATTCTCTGAGGGCTTTGACCGTAGCTTGCTAGTCCCTTTTGCCACATCTGAGCCTGTTGTGCAGAATATTCTTCTGGGGATATTCCTTTTCGTTTTGCATCATCCTCATTTATCCATGGTCTAAAATCTTGAGCAGTAAGGTTTGGAAATGTTAAGAGTAAATTTCCAAGGTCTCCCTTAGGATCAATAATGATAGCCGGTATACTATCTAGTATTGCCTCCTCAAGAAGCGTCACACAAAGACCTGTTTTTCCACTCCCAGTCATTCCAACACAAACAGCATGCGTGGTAAGATCTTTGGAATCATAAAGTAAGGACGATTGTTGTTCTTCCTTCTTTTCTAAATCATAGTGTTTTCCAAGGAAAAACTCCCCTAATTTTTCATAAATTTCCAATATGATTTTTCAAACATTGATCTAAATATTTTGTTTGCTATGAGGATAAAAAAATTAGTTATTTTTCATCAATTGATAATCCAAATAACATAATTCGCAAAGCAGGATATCTTCAGCATAAAAATAGTGATCGCTACTCGGGTCAAAACTAAGATTTCCACAATTTTTGCATTTTAAGCTATAGTTTGTGGTTTCTCGTCTAGAGTGGTTTTCGGTGACATAATCAATCAAGTCTTTATTATACAATGACCAATTTGACTCGGATTCAAACAACTTGAGATGTTATCCATCTTTTTGAATTTAACCAGTATGATTAATTCCTAGGGAATCCTTTTGTAGTTTGAATTTCTTGTTCGTTACTAATTTTCTTCTCTTAGTACAGTTGATTTCTTCTTATAGGTACTTCGTAAAAAAAAGATCAATCCTAGAATTTCAAGTTGTTCAACAAAGATTACTACTACTAGATGACT
>JBFJMG010000145.1:0-2509 GCA_041634015.1 Nitrosopumilaceae archaeon | reverse complement strand
TTTATCGATCCAAACAAAGACCCACAATATTACATTGATAGATATGAAAACGAACCATCATACAAAGAATGGTTTGATACCAACTATCCTGAATGGACTATCTACGAGGCAGTAGGACTTGAAAACCCAAAAGATGAAAAACCTCCCGATGAAGAACCCAAAGTTGGGATCTGTGGGGCTAACACAAAGCTAGTTGATGGAATATGTCAAAGAGTTCTAGATGAGCCGGAAGCGGGCGGTGGCTGCCTAATCGCTACTGCAACTTTTGGTTCCGAAATGATGCCCCAAGTGCAACAACTGCGGGAGTTGCGCGATATTAAACTAATGAGCACTAGCTCAGGTGCATCATTTATCTCAGAGTTTAATCAATTCTATTATTCATTTTCTCCAACTATTTCAAATTGGGAACGACAAAATCCAATATTCAAAGAGGCAGTAAAGATCTCTTTATTACCATTATTAACAAGTCTTTCTGCCCTTAATTTTGTAAACCTTGATTCTGAAGCTGAGGTTTTAGGATATGGTATTAGCTTGATTTTACTAAATATAGGAATGTATTTTGTAGCTCCTGCAATAGTTATCTGGCAGATCAAAAAACGAATCTAGATTGCTGAGTTAAAATATTACATTGCTGTATCCCACTTGTGTTTGAAAATGAATTTACCTGGGGAAGAGCACTTACAAATAACACTATAACTGAATTTGATGATAAATTTGAACAAGCATTAATAACAATAAAATCAAATTTTGGCAAAGATTATCCAATTATAATAAATGGCAAAAAAATTTTTAGCGAAAAAAAAATCTCTATAAATTCTCCATGTGATACTAGAATTAATTTAGGATCCTTTCCAGAAGCAACAAAAGAAGACACCCTCTCTGCAATAAGTTCGGCAAAAAATGCATTTTCAAAATGGAGCTCAATTGAATACCAGAGTAGAGTTAAAATCTTTAGAGACTGTGCGGATTTATTTTCCAGACAAAAATTTGAGCTTGCAGCGTTACTATCATTTGAAAACGGCAAGACTAGGATAGAAGCTATGGGTGATGTGGATGAAGCCATAGATTTCATGCGATTTTATGCCTACCAACTAGAAAAAAACAAGGGCTTTTGCAAGGAAACCGAACACCCATCTCCTCACGAAAAAACAAGGACAGTTCTCAAACCTTATGGTGTTTGGGGAATAATTGCCCCCTTTAATTTTCCATCTGCTATTGCAGTTGGCATGACCACGGGTGCTCTAATCACAGGAAATACTGCAGTTTTAAAACCCGCAAGCTCCACTCCGATATCATCATACAAATTTGTCGAAGCAATTTTTGAAAAGCTACCGAAAGGCGCGATAAATTTTGTAACTGGACCAGGGAGCATAGTGGGTCAAACTCTCATAGAAAGCCCAGATATTGACGGAATAGCGTTCACGGGATCAAGACAAGTCGGTGTCGCAGGTTTTAAAAAATTTAACGAGACTTCATCCAAACCCTTCATCTCAGAGATGGGTGGCAAAAACCCAGTGATTGTAACAGAATCTGCCAACTTAGAAAAGGCGGTCGATGGGGTCATGAAGGCTGCATTCGGATTTGGCGGTCAAAAATGCAGTGCCTGCTCTAAAGTTTATGTTCAAAAAGATGTTGCAGATAATTTCATCTCCAAACTAGTTGAAAAAACTAAAAAAATCAAAATTGGACAACCATGGGAAAAAGAAGTTTTTCTGGGACCTGTAATTGATAAAAGCGCAGTAAGAAAATATGGAGAATCAATAGAACTTGCAAAAAAGGATGGAAAAATTCTTACAGGCGGCTCGATAGTAAAAGATACAAATTTAGATTACGGATATTACGTAGCACCAACAATTGTGACAAATTTACCAAGGGATCACAAATTAATGAAAAATGAATTATTTTTACCGTTATTATGTATAGATACTTTTGAAGATTTCACTGAAGCAATTAATCTAGCCAATAATAGCGAATATGGATTAACTGCTGGAATCTTTAGCGAAGATGAAAGGCAGCTAGAGGATTTTTTTAACAAAATTCAAGCTGGCACCGTTTATGCCAATCGGGCAGCCAGCGCCACTACAGCTGCCCTAGTACGCGCTCAACCTTTTGTAGGGTGGAAAAACTCAGGCTCTACAGGAAAGGCTGCAGGTGGGGAAAACTATCTCCAACAATTCATGCGGAGCCAAACTCAGACCCGATGTGATTGAATAAGAGAACTTCCAAGGAGTAAAATATTCCGTTTTCTTTCCCTTAATCTACGAATTGAATATGGAAGCCAATTGGTTCCATATGGGATATAATCTGAAACAACAAATCCTTTTTCTATTAACTTTGGTTTAATCTCTTCCCGAACTCCTTTTAGTAACTGAAATTCGAATTTCTTATGATTAATTTTTGAAAGTCGCTCTGCCTCCCTTATTAATTTCAAATCATGAGTAGCGATGGCAAATTCATTGCCTTTTTGGAATAATTTTTTCATCAATCCTGAATAATTTCTATCTACATC
>JBFJMG010000144.1:0-2514 GCA_041634015.1 Nitrosopumilaceae archaeon | reverse complement strand
TTTTATAGATTTTACTTTCCCATCCTTATGAGATTTTATTCCGACCTGCATCTTCATTGATTCTAAAACGCAAATTGGATCCCCTTTTTTGACATTTGCACCCTCTTCTACTGAAATCGAAACTACTTTACCTGGAATTTGGCTTCTTAGTGCAAGTTCTGAACCACCTTCTCCCGCACCACCCGAATTTTTGTATACGATTTCATCAAATTTAGAATGCATTTGCAAGGTCATGGGCACTCCATCCACTACGAGGTTCATTTTTGCCGTGGAGCTATCAAGATACTTTACTTTGTGATATTTTTGATCTAAAACAAATTCAATTCCCTTAGAATCCATACTAATTAATCTAAGACTTTGTTCTCTATCATTAATTTTTATTACATATTCATTGTTTCCCAAGTTTTGAATTATTTCTCCATTGAAATTTCCCTCAATATCCTCAATTTTATATTCCATCAATCATCAATCCAATTTACTTTTCCAGAGAGTGTTGTTTGAAGGTTCAGATTTTACTCTGCTCTTAAAGTATTCAGAATGAATAACTGCAGCAGCCAATGCCGCATTCTGATTTTCTTTTTTATCCTTTTTGATATCCTCTGTGAGTCTATCCAAAATGCCATATCTTTTTAAAAAGTCAGTGGAAAGTTCTCCATTTTTGTATTCTTCTGTTTTTAGGATAGTTTTGTATAATGGAATAGAGGTTTCAACTCCTTGTATATAGAAGTCATTTAATGCATTTAGCATTCGTAAGCGGGATTCTTCAAATGTTTGACCCCAAGTACATAGCTTAGCCATTAACGAATCATAAAATGGAGAAACCGTGCAGCCAGGGTAAAGATAAGTATCACAGCGCACACCCGGACCCGAAGGAATAGTTACATCAGGGACGGGGCCAGTAGATGGGGCAAAATCCAAAAATGTATCCTCTGCATTAATTCTGCATTCAATTGCGTAACCATTCATTTTAAGATCTTTTTGTTTGAAGGGAAGTGGTTCGCCATTTGCAATATCTATTTGTAATTTTACCAGGTCTAATCCCGAAACAAATTCAGTAATCGGGTGTTCCACTTGCAACCTCGCATTAATTTCGATAAAATAAAATTCTCCATTATCTGCCCTTAGAAATTCAGCAGTTCCAAGATTTGTATAATCAACCGCTTCTGATGCTTTAACAACGAGTTCACCTATTCGATCTCTAGTTTTTTGATCTACAACTGGAGAGGGAGTTTGTTCAATTAGTTTTTGATTTCGTCTCTGAATAGAGCATTCTCGTTCGAATAAATGGACTGCATTACCGTGCTTGTCCCGGGCCATCTGATATTCAATATGTCGTGTTTTTTCTAGGAATTTTTCTACAATAATTGCTGATTTTCCTACAGCTGAAATAGATTCACTAGTAACTGTTTCAAAACCTTCTGTTAATTCTTTATCATTTGTTACAAGACGAATTCCACGACCACCACCACCATATACTGATTTCAATAAAACAGGATAACCAATTTCATTTGCAATTTTTAAGGCTTCATCAGTATCTTTTACTAAATCTGGACTACCTGGAACTGTAGGAACTTTTGCTTTTAACATAGCAGCCTTGCATTCCATCTTATCACCACAGAGATTCATGGAGGCAGCAGTTGGACCAATGAAGTTTATTTTATTTTTTTCACAAAGATTAGCAAAATCATCATTTTCTGAAAGGAATCCATATCCTGGATGTACAGCATCTGCCCCTGACGATAATATTACTTCTAGAATTTTTTCTTGGTTCAGATAACTTTTTGCTGGTGCAGCCTCTCCTATGTGATAAGACTCTGAGGCCTGCTTTACATGTAATGCGTTGTAATCTTCATCAGAATAAACTGCAACTGTTTTAAGTCCTAGAACCTTGCAAGTTCTAATCACACGAAGTGCAATTTCTCCCCTGTTAGCAATTAATACTTTTTCAATCAATTAAAATCACAAGTTTATGTTTCCATGTTTCCGTGGGAATTGCTTCTCTCGTTTGTTTACAAGCATTTGAAGTGCTTTAATCAACATTGGTCTGGTCTCTGCAGGATCAATGACAGAATCAACCGATCCATGTGAGGCGGCTACATAAGGATTTTCAAATTTTTCTGAGAATTCATCAATAAGTTCTTTTTTTAGTGCTTCAGGGTTTTCAGCTTTTGCAAGTTCCTTTCTACTCATAATACGGACCGCAGCTTCTGCCCCTAATACCGCACAACGTGCGGTTGGCCAGGCGTAATTAATATCTGTACGTAAATTCTTACTTGACATCGCAATGTAAGCTCCACCATATGCTTTGCCAATTACAAGAGTTATTTTTGGTACTGTTGCCTCACAGTAGGCAAATAGCAGTTTACTACCGTGCCTGATAATTCCATTATGTTCTTGATTGGAACCTGGCATATAGCCTGGAGTATCCACTAAGGTGATAATTGGAATATTAAAAGAATCACAGAATCGGATAAATCTCGCAGCTTTATTTGATGAATCAATGTCTAGTGCTCC
>JBFJMG010000143.1:0-2580 GCA_041634015.1 Nitrosopumilaceae archaeon | reverse complement strand
TGCTCTTTGATTTATTTCACTTACAAGATCATCCATCTGGTTTTTACTTGGTCGTATTTCTACAAGAGGATCCACTAAACCAGTAGGTCTTACAAGTTGCTCAACAATGTTGTGTGATATTTTTTTTTCATAATCACTAGGTGTGGCCGAAACAAAAATGGTATTTTTTATATATTTTTCAAATTCTTCAAATTTTAGTGGGCGATTATCAAATGCACTTGGTAATCTAAATCCGTAAGTAACTAGTTCTTTTTTTCGAGAATAATCCCCTTTATACATTCCATGAAGCTGGGGCAGCGTTACATGAGATTCATCAATAACTAACAGGTAATCTTTTCCAAAAAAATCCAGCAGACAAAATGCCTTTTCACCTGGGGCTCTCCCATCAAAATGTCTAGAATAATTCTCAATTCCAGAACAATAACCAAGCTCCTCAATCATCTCCAGATCATATTTTGTTCTCATCTCTAGTCGTTGTTTTTCTAATTCATTTAATTCTCCTAATCTGATTTTAAGCTCTGATTTTATCGATTTTATGGCCCGTTCCCTGACATCCTTTGCAATAAGGTAGTGCTTTGCAGGAAAAATTTGGATTTGATTTACCTGACGTTTTTCTTTTAGGGTTATATGGTCAAGCAAAGTTATCTTTTCAATTTCATCTCCAAACATTGAGATTCGAACAATATCCTCAGAATATGCTGGAATAATATCCAAAGTATCTCCTTTTACCCTAAAATTTCCAGGCTTTAACTCCAAGTCATTTCTTTCGTATCTTGCATCAACTAAACCTCTTATCAGAGACCTTCGATTAATTGCCTTTGAGGTAGAAACTGTTATTGCCAAATCCTCCCAATCTTTTGGGTTTCCCAAAGAATAGATGCACGAAACTGTAGATACAATTATTGTCGGCTCTCCGGACAGGAGCATCGCAGTTGCCTCTAGTCTTAATTTCTCAATTTTTTCATTTATCTGGGTATCTTTTTCAATATACGTGTCTGTTTGAGCAATGTAGCTCTCTGGCTGATAGTAATCATAGTATGAGACAAAATATCCTACATTATTTTTTGGGAAAAATTGTTTTAACTCTGAGTAAAGCTGGGCTGCAAGTGTTTTATTATGTGAAATAACTAAAGTATTCTTACCTGTTTTTGCAATCACGTTTGCAACTGAAAAAGTTTTTCCACTACCTGTTACTCCAATAAGTGTCTGAACATTATTTTTTTTTACACCATATACAAGAGACTCTATTGCCTGCGGTTGATCTCCAGTTGGTGCAAATTCTGATTCTAACTCAAAAACTTGTAAGCTTTGCAATAATTCTTTTTGAATGAATTCTGAATTTAAAGCAATGGTGCTATTGTTATTATATTACCAGTTTGGCTCATCAACCATTTGAAGGTCATTTTCAATAATATCAAAACCCATAATTTTCAAGGTTTCTATTGCATTTGGAGAATTTTTTTCCAAGATTTTTTTTGCTAACTCGATTCTTTCATTTTTTTGCATGTGTTGTCCGATTTTATATTTTCCAGTTAAGGTTATTGGATTTACTTTGATTACTGCTACCTCATCAAGAACCTGCATTTCAGGGCGTATAGGCTCGTATTTTCCTTCTGGCTGATATTTTTCCATTAATCCATTTAGGGCAAGAGTTTTTTCTATTCTATCATTTACGATGGTGCCTGTGCCCTTTATTACCACGCTAATGTAAAGCGTATCTGCCAGAGATGCATCCTTTGGGTCAGAAAAATAGGATGGTAAAAATTCCAGTTCTTTATCAACCTCAAAGCCCACCTTGTCATTTTTTCTAATATTTTCTAGTTTTTCTCCCTTTGTGTGAGAATGCATATAGATAATCCCATTAATGAAAACAAAATTCATTGGTATTATCTGGGGGAAGCCATTTTCATCCAGACTGGCAATTCTGCCAACATGCTCCTGGTTAAGAAATTGCGCTATTTTTTCTTTGGATTTAATTTGAAGTCGTCCAAGCAGCTGCATTTGAGTGTCTGTTTAAAGACCAGTAAAAAATGTCTTACTAGTCTCGGTCTTTTCACGAAGGTATGGCATTACTTTGCTTGCAAAGGTATCGATACTTCCAAAAATGTTCTTTCCCCAAAATCGAATCACAAAGTGATTAACTCCTGCTTTCATAAATTTCTCAAAGACTGGTATGATGTCATCTGGGGTCCCAACACCTACTGAGGAGCGCGCAACCTTTTCTGGAATTTTAGTCGCTGCTTCTCTCATCTTTACAATCCATTCTTGGTTTGACATGGAGTATTCTGAGAAATATTTTATAAAATCAAAACCTTCAATTTCTTTTAGTCCATGAACTCTTAGAATTTCTGGTTTGAACAAACTTACTTTTACTGCTTCTTTCATTTTTGCCCAGGATTCTTCAGCGTCTTCAGAAAAATATACATCAATATCAAGCGCATAGTTAAATTCATCGTCTTCTCTTCCGTTTTCTTTCATAGAATTTGAAATCAATTTTGCATGGTCTGCAAATAATTCTGGTGTATATCCAATTGGAAGCCATCCGTCTCCGTATTTTCCACACATGCTTAGCGTTCTTTT
>JBFJMG010000142.1:0-2678 GCA_041634015.1 Nitrosopumilaceae archaeon | reverse complement strand
TCCCCCAAATCGGTTAGCTACTCTAGCCATGGTATTAAGAAAAATTTCATAATATTTCGAAGTTTGATCCCCTGAAAGTCGTGTTGAAATTTTTGTAGAGTCGACCATATCTACAACTCCAACACAAAATGATTTTGTCATTCCAGAAAATGCTACCATATAATCAGGAATTTCCATCCTCAAGAACTTTGGTGAAAGTTGTTCGTTGAGAGTATCTAATGGAACAGGTAAAAGATGCGAAAGTGAATCATTATTTGGCAGAGAAGGTTTATCTGACATCATTCTAATTTGACTCAAATTGAGCCTATTCATATCCTATCAAAGTATTATTCCGGTCTATTAAGGATTATTAATTATACCAATTTTGAAAACCTAAATTGTAAATACCATAAAATTTTTTAGAGTTTTTTTCTTTCGCTTTTAAGGTTTTAAAAAATAATTCAAAAATGATTAATCCAAGTAATAAAAAAAATTACTTACTTCCGATGATAAACACAACATTTGCAGTTGTAGTTACATCTTGGTCGGAAGTAAATATTGGAGTTGGGGCTGCCTTGGCCGATTCAGCTACAGCAAAACCTCTATCAAACATTGGTTGGGGGTATGGCACGGCAAATTCTGATAATGAAACTGCCTTTACACCAATGATTTGATGATCAAGAGGAGATAGTGCTTTTTCTGCCTTTGATTTTGCATTGAGAACTGCCTTGGAGAGTAGATCGTCTTTTAATTGCATGTGTTTTTGTGTAGAAAGTGAGAAGAATACGCTATCTACTCTGTTTGCACCAGCAGAAACTCCGCCGTCAATGATTGCAGCAGCTGTATCTAGTTTCTTAGTCTCAACTGCTACCACGTTTGAAACTCTATAGCCAATAAGCTCCTGAGTTCCTCTATTGGTAATTGGGTCGTTGTAGTAATCATAGACTGGATAAATGCTAAAGTTAGATGTAGCGATTTCATCTTCTGATATTCCAGCCTGTTTTAGTGCGTCAATTACGGCATTCATTAGACTAGAGTTTTTCTCTAATGCTTCTTTTGCTGTCTTTTCCTGAGTTTCAACTCCGAATCTTACATTTAGAAGATCAGGGGCTGCCTCAGCTGTTGCAGTACCTGTCACAGAAATCGTCTTCTCCCTTGATGGGAATGGCGTTACTTCCTGTGCCTCTGCCTCAAATGCAGAGGCAATGGATACAGATACTGCAATTACGACAATTGCAGCGATGATGATTTGTCTTGTGGTTTTCATCGATTATAGTATATCATATTTGGAAGATAAGGTTTGATTAAAGTACAATTTAACCATAAATCTTATTAATCCACCCTTGGGAATCATCCTTTCAATGAGCGAAGAAGACAAGCCTGTTGCAATTTCAGATAAAATAGAAATCCTTTCAACTGATGATCAAAAGATAAAGGCAATTGGAGAAATTTTAAGCACCGATAAGAGCCGCAAAATTCTCACCTTTCTTTTTAACAATTCTATGAGTGCAAATGAGCTCTCTCAAAAAACTGAGATTTCCCTGCCACTAGTGATTTACCACCTAAAAAAGATGCAAGAAGCAGGTGTTGTAAAAATCACAAATGTCGGACGAAATTCCAAGTCTCATGATATGAAATATTACACCATTGACAAGTTTGCAATAGTAATTCTTCCTGACCAAATGTCAAAACCCGCAAAGGCAAGCAAGTCGCTTTTTAACTCATTTACTAGAATTCATCGGATGGCAACACTTGGAGCAGTCTGCGTTGCTGCCTGGTTTTCTGCCCAATTCCTGCAGATATCTCCTAGTCCAGCAAGAGATGAGATGATGGTACAAGATGGCGCACAAGAATCCTCACTAAAAATGGCAGAACCTGAGGCAATGATGCAAAGTCTTCCAATGGAGCCACTGCCTGTTGCAGAGCCTGTATTTGATTTTTTTTGGCCAATTGTTACTGTCTTATCAATAATCGTAGTAGGATTGGTAATTGAGATATTTATCAAATCCAAAAAAGAAAAGTCAGCTAGATGATAATGTTTAATTCAAAATAATTCAGGATTATATTATGAACGAGGAAGAAATTTTGCAGATTATTAATTATGTAAATAAAAAATACTCTGAGAACATTCCGCGACCTGTGAGATTTATTGTCAGAAAAAAAGCAAAGATGATTGAGACATTTGATACACAAGAAATGCCAAAATCTCTTCGTGATTGCACAGTTGAAGAATATGTACAAATCATTAAAGATGCATTAAAGAAGGGCTCATTGAAGCTTTAGCCGATTAGTTAATTATTAAAAGCGCCAATAAAACAACAAGACCCATGGGAGATGGAATTGGAGGACCAGTCCTCAAGTGTCTAAATGGCAATACATTTGAAATGTCAGTAACTCATTTTCGAAAAGACAATCAAGCCCAATATGATAAAATCGAACGAGTCAGTATTGCCAAGGTGGATAATCCAGAAGACCCACAGTATGGCCAAACCACTCAGGAGGACTTGGAGCGTGCCCTAAAGGGACGATTTGTTACCTGCAATGTACAATACAGGGATTCAAAAACAGACGTCCTTGTTTGTAATGTGTTTGTGCAAAACCCTCCTGAAGGATTTTAATTCCTGCAAATTCTGTGCAAATTACACAAACACCATCTGATATGAATTTAGATTGAAAATTAAATGAGTCACTCTGCAAAT
>JBFJMG010000141.1:0-2727 GCA_041634015.1 Nitrosopumilaceae archaeon | reverse complement strand
CTTTGGGTTTTTCTGTCTTGATATCTTTGGGTTTTTCTGTCTTGATATCTTTGGGTTTTTCTGTCTTGATATCTTTGGGTTTTTCTATCGTTTCTTCAATTTCAGATTGAGTAGTTTCTTCGGCCTCGATTTTCTTCTTTTCTTCAGCCTTTGATTTCTTTTCCTCAGATTTCGCCTTCTCTATTTCCTCGTCAAAGGGTTCAACTAAAACAAAACCTTCATCTGTTTTTGTCATTCTAACCCTGACTTTTCTTGGAGGATGTTTAATACCTCGAGACCAAATATGATGAGCCAATGATTCTTCGATTTTGATATCCTCAACTTTCATGTGGTGTCTTGCAAACTCACGTACCATGTTGATAGCCCTTTTTGCACGAATATTATCTGGTGAAAGTAAAACTTTTCCTAGATTGATAGTATAAACTCGTTCTAATTCTTGTGACATCTAACCAACCTCCACGTCAGTTGATCTCCAGGCTCTTCGTTTTGGATTGGTTCGCACTGTTCTTTTAGTACGAAGAATTATCCAAGCAGGAACAGGCGATGTCTGTTTCTTCTTTTTTAGTAAACGAATTTTTCTTGCAGACGTTTTACGTGCAGCCATAAAGCAAAAAGCCAGTTAACCTCTTTTTAAATGAATCTCATTTCTATTTGAAAATTTCCAAGAATTCAAATTAATTTATCCTTACTAAGAATATCATGAATTTCTTTTAGAATCCGTGCAGAAGCCCCCCAAATAATGTGGCCCTTAAAGGAAAATGTATACATCTCTTTTATGATATTGTGAGAAGGATCAGGATCGTTTGCCATAGTTTTTAATAATTGATAAAATGGAATATGCAAAATTGTTTCAACTTCTAAATTATCTTTAAGCCTTGGCAATCTATTGACAACTGCAACAAAAGGAATTATTGAAAAGCCAGAATTTAATGTCCTCACAGTACTCAATTTTCCAATTATTTGATCACGTCTAATACTTAGATTAACTTCTTCTCGTGTCTCCCTAACTGCAGTATCTAAAAGATCAATATCTCCAGTATCAAATTTACCTCCCGGAAAAGAAATTTCCCCTGCATGAATCTTAAGAATGCTAGATTTTTTTGTCATTAGAATCTTAGGAGGCGAACCAAACAAAATTACTAAAACCGAAGCAAGTTTGGTATTTTTATAATCTGATATCTGGGTAGATACTTCACTTTGTAATGACATTTTTATTTCATCTAAATTCATACGATAGTATTATTCAGGTTTAATTGTATATTGAATTTATCATTCAAAGGTTTTAACCAAGTAAATTTGAAACCTTCGTATGACATGGAGACTAGAGATTAACCCACCTAGGGTAATACAAGACACCATTTTATCTCAGAAGGAATTACAAGGTGCCCTAAGTAAAATTCGTCAAAGAGTTGTAGATATTAGTGCTGTTTGCAATGGAATTCATCTTACTGATTCAGTGTTGGGAATACCAAGAGTTTCACCTTTAACCCTTGGCGCAATAATTCGAAAGAGTGAGCAGAAAATCAACCTTACTGCAAGTGTCAGGGTGCGAGATAGAAATCTTACCTCAATGACACAATCAATGTGCGATGCATTACTACTTGGACTAAATGGTGTTTTAATTTTAAAAGGAGATGAACCCCCAAAAGGTCCTAAAGACTCGCATCTAGTTCCAAGTCAAGTTGTAAAATCATTTAATGAGTTAGGCTTTGGAGATAAGATAGACCTCTTTCTTTCTCTTCCAAGTTATCCTGATTTTTCAAAAATCCACAAAAAAATAGAGGCCGAGCCTGCAGGGTTTTTCACGCAGGTAGTACATTCAGTAGAGGATGTCGTAAAAATTGTAGACAAATTAAAACCTCAGGGATTCAAAATTATTCCGGTTGTGTTAATACCATCGGAAAAAAACCTAAAATCTGCAGAATTTTTGCATCTTGATTGGTCAAATTATGAAGATAATGTAACTGGATTTGTCTCGGAAATTCAGAAATTGACTGGAGATGTGTTAATCACATCTCCAAATGATTTCAACCAGGCCAAAGTGCTTTTTGAGAAATTAGCCTAACTATAATACAAAATATTCGGCATCTGGATGGTGAACCACAATTGCCGCTGTGGATTGCTCAGGAATAATCTGGCCAGATTCCGTAAGGGTCATTTCAGATTTTTTGGGTTTTAATAACTTCCAAACAAGAAAGTGTTGAGATACATCTGGGCAGCTCGGATAACCCCAGCTGTATCGGAGACCACGTTTATCACCAATTCCTAATTCATCTCTGATTTTTTTATTAATCCATTCAGCCATGCCTTCTGCAAATTCTACTGCAAGACCATGCAAGTAATATGCATCAGTGTACTTGTCTTCTTTATTCCAAGACTCAATAATATCAGCAACCTTCTGTCCTACCGTAACTGCCTGGAATGCTACTACATCATTTGAACCAAAATAATCTGAGAGGCATAAGTGCTTCTCTTTAGACGACCTAGGAAATTCAAAGGTTATTTTGTTACCATCCATATCATCGACTACCAAATTATTCCCATCACTATGACATTTGAAATATCCATAGACTGCTTTTGGTTCAAATAGTTTTTCGTCTACGACTCTTTTTTTCCATTTTTCAAATAACTCTTCATGTTCTTTCTGTGATTCTTTTGCAGATTTCCCTCTCAATCCCCACGAGAGAACAAACAAAGATTTTTTGTTCACATGCTTCCAAATCTCAT
>JBFJMG010000140.1:0-2764 GCA_041634015.1 Nitrosopumilaceae archaeon | reverse complement strand
CCAAATCCAATGTGGAAAAGATTCACCTGGAATGTGAATATTGTCATGGACCTTACCCATAGACCCGATGGGAAAACATCACTATTTAATTTTTCATATACTTGAAGGATCAAATGTCCCTCTGCGAATCATTGAAACAATGTTCTCCTTTTCTTTCTTGTTTTCGTAAATTCCTCTAAAGGCACTAGTAGTCATTTGAGCATCATTTCGCACCCCTCTCATTTTCATGCAGAGGTGTTCACCTTCGGCCCACACTGCCACACCTTTTACTCCTTTTGCATAAAGCTCATCGGCAATATTTTTCGTTAATCTCTCTTGAATTTGAAGTCTTTTCGAGTATTTTTCTACCAGTCTAACTAATTTTGAAATTCCAAAGACTCTACCATTTGGTGAATAAGCGATATGGATTTTTCCAAAAAATGGTAACATGTGGTGCTCACACATCGAATAAAATTGAATATCCTTAGCAATCACTTGGTCTGCATCCTCGGAGAATTGTACTGCCAAACCTGAATCTGAATCATAGCCGCTAAAAATTTCCTCGTACATCTTAGTCATTCTGGAAGGCGTATCACGCAGACCCTCTCTGGTTGGATCCTCGCCAAGTTCAATGATTAATTCCCTTACTAGTTTTTTTACTCTTTCTTTATCCATCTAATGAGAATCAAAGGTGCTAGTATTTGAAGCTAAGTAGTAATTATTGCCTAATGGCTAAATAATAAGGAATTTACGGAGCCCCAATAAACTTGTGCAGTTGGGGAACCACCCTTACCCTATTGTAAAACGAATAGACTACATCATACAATTCTAAAAGTGAATCTAAAGAAGGTTCAGCCACACCATAGGTCGGTTGGATGATAAAACCTGAGATATTTTCTTGTGAAACCTCCCTGAAAATTTTTTCGACTAGTTTTCGAAAGGAATCTTTCTTGGTTTTTGAGCTTACTACTATTTTGATGTAAGTAATTTTGTTTTCTTTGATTGATGACTTTAAACATTCCAGGGCATTTTCAATTAGTTTGTTAAAATGGTTAGCGTCAACAAATTCAGAATCTTCTGTTTTAAATTCAATTTTGACATAATCAATAAATGGCAAAACCTCATTAAATCGGTTTGAATCATAACAAGATGACTCCAAGTAAGTTGGGATATTTTTTGATTTTACATGTTTTGCCATAATAGCAACTGCTTGGGATTGTAGTAGTGGATCCCCCCCAGTAAAATTTACTTTAAACGTGTTTTGTTGCAGGCTTTTATCAATAAGCTTGCATGCATCTGTTATTGAATATTGTGTTCCCGAATCGAACGGTAGGGAGTCCAGAGTATCACAATAAAAGCAGGTAAAAGGGCAACCAGCAAGCCGGACGAATAGGGTTTTAGTTCCAAATAAGATTCCTTCTCCTTCTACTGATGTGAATATTTCAAACAGCTGTACCTTCAAGAATTTTACTATTATTTTTCATTATTTATTGGATGAGATCTTGGTAAAGGATAGAAAAAATTAGTTGATAATCGGTTTTTCGGCATAAAAAAAGCCTGTAACTAAAAAGACGACTCCAATTATACCAATTAGACCTCCAACAAATTCTACTGTCTCCTGTAGTTTTATCTCAAAAGGTGCCCACAAAAAAGCCATTAGTGCGCCAACGACAATCATAGGAATTCCAACGCCTAAGGAGATTTGTTTAGAAGCCATATGGATTCAAATGATTTCTAAAATGAATATGAAGGTTATGTTAATTTCCTTTAATTTTATCCATCAATACTCGAAGTTGTTGTTGGGCTTGATCATAATTTTTTTGTTTGAATAAATCCTTTATCTCAGTCAAGTCCCTGTTTAGTTGTTCCAAATCTGGATGTTCAGTCAAATTCTCTAATTTTTCTTCTAGTTGATTGATTCTTGACTGAAGCATATCAACTCTGGATAATTCTACCCTTTCTTTGACGGATAAAATATTTCTGATCTCATTAATTATTTGGTCTGGATCTTCAATTGTTGGTAATTTTTCTTTCTCTTGTTCTAATTTGGTGATTACTTCATCGGGGTAACCTAGTTCTTTTGCTTGTGAAATTAATTTATCAAGAATTAGCATATATTTTTGCACAAATGACTTTGCCTTTTCGACATTCTTCTGAGTTGCTTTTTCACGTAACATTTTGTTAATATCTAGTATGATTCGCTGTAGTTTATCCAAATTCTTTTTGGCCTGATCGGAATTGTCATCTATTTGATTTTGGGTAAGCTCCATTAATTGATCAATTTTAGTAAAGTCAATTTCTGCATTGTGTCTATCAGCTATTGCCTTTAAACTAGTAAGATATTTTTTCATTCTATCGAAGTTACTTTGCAGGTCAGGTTTTGGTGCAACTCGATCAGACATGGCTGCTGCCATTGGTCTATCAGATAACATGCCGGTGATTTGTCTGAAATCCTTCATGGCAGAAAGAAAATGTTTTTCTGTGGCCTTTCTGTCTTTTTCAGAGATTGCCACTCTGAGAAGTTTAATCTCTTCTAATCCATGTTCATATAGTTTTCTTGCTTCATCTGGTACACTTTCCATATTATCAAATTGCCGGGCAATTTGTTGACTTGCCGTAACTGCAATTCTCAGTACTGAATTTGGGTTAGATTTAGGTTCTAGTTGGGGTTTGGTGTCAGCTGATTTTTTTGGTTCTTCGGGTTTGGTGTCAGCTGATTTTTTTGGTTCTTCGGGTTTGGTGTCAGCTGATTTTTTTGGTTCTTCGGGTTTGGTGTCAGCTGATT
>JBFJMG010000139.1:0-2787 GCA_041634015.1 Nitrosopumilaceae archaeon | reverse complement strand
CGCCTCACGCAGGATGTGGAATTGGTCTTGAAAGATTAATGATGGCTCTAACTGGAACTGAAAACATTAGAGATGTAACATTTTATCCAAGAGATGTTGATAGACTAACACCGTAGGCGATTTGATTGGTTACAAAAGAAGAAATTGAGACTGTTGCAAAATTAATGAAAATAGAACTCGATGATCATGCAGTGCATATAGATAGAGTGCAAAAGATGATTAATTATTTTGATATACTAGATAATGCAGGAGTAGAAGATTCTGAAATAATAGTTCAAGAGATGTCTATCTCCAATCTTCGTGAGGATAAACATATTCCATATGAAAAAAACCTGATCAAAGATATCAAAAATTACAAGGAAAAATACGTCAAAGCACCAAAGATGATTTAGCTTGAGTCTTGATATTTCGGCATTAAAATACATTGACGAGATAAAAAACGGGAATATCTCATGCGAGGATTTTATAGCAAAAACACTAGAACAAATTGAAAAATACGATGATGACATTCATGCTTTTTTATCTCTAAATCCTGATGCAATTAAGCAGGCCCAAGAAATTGATAAAAAAATAAAAACAAACCAAAAACTTGGAAGGTGTTTTGGCATGCCAATTTCGATTAAGGATAACATCTGTATTAAAGGAACAAAGACTACGTGTGCATCCAAGGTTTTGCAGGATTTTACAGCTCCATACGACGCTACAGTTGTTTCAAAATTAAAATCTGAAGATGCGATACTAATTGGAAAAGTCAATCTTGATGAATTTGCGATGGGACTAACTACGGAGTTTAGCGCTTATGGTCTAACTAAAAATCCATGGAACAAAAATTACATTCCTGGGGGATCTTCAGGCGGCAGTGCAGCATCTGTTAGCGCACTAGAATGTATCGCGTCTCTGGGTTCGGATACTGGGGGTTCGGTTAGAAATCCTGCGAGCTTTTGCTCCGTTGTTGGATACAAACCAACTTATGGATTAATTAGTCGATATGGGCTTGTTTCCTATTCAAATAGTATTGAGCAGATTGGACCAATGACAAAGACTGTTGAAGATACCGCATTTTTACTAAATATTATTGCTGGAAAAGATCCAAATGATGACACCACTATTGAGAGTCAAGAAGATTATCTTTCAGAAATTGATTCTGAAATTCAGGGAAAAAAAATTGGAATCATTAAGGAAATGATGGGTCAGGGGACACACAAAGAGGTAATTTCAGCCACTAACCGAGCTATATCAAAACTAGAAGATCAGGGAGCAAAGACTGAGGAAATTACAATAGATATGGTCGATTACTCTGTAGCTGCCTACTATACCATAACTGCTACCGAAGCTGGAAGTAATTTGGCAAGATATGATAACATTCGCTATGGTTTTGATTTCTCACAAGAAGGGTATGAATTTAATTCATACATTTCAAAGGCTCGAAAAAACTTTGGACCTGAAGTTACTCGAAGAATGATTGTAGGAGGATTTGTACCCTCTGCAGGCCATGCCGGCAAATATTATGGAAAAGCGATGAAGGTGAAATCAAAATTGACCAAAGAAGTCGAAGAAGCATTCAAAAAAGTAGATTTTCTAATTGCACCAACTGTTCCAATATTACCATTTAAAATTGGAGAAAAAATAGATGATCCCGTTGCACTATTCCTAGTTGACTTTAACACAGTTACTGCAAATCTTTCTGGAATTCCAGGCATTTCAGTTCCATTTGAGATATCAAATGGATTGCCAATTGGAATTCAACTACTTGCAAAGTCACATCATGATAAGGAACTTTTGCAAGCAGCATATGCTTTGCAAAAAACAGTAAAACTTCCTGAGGTTCCATTATGACAATGATTGGTCTTGAAATTCACTGCCAATTAACTAATCTTGAGAGCAAATTATTTTGCTCTTGCAAGGCAGATTATAGAAAGTATGAGCCAAATGCTAACATTTGTCCTATATGTATGGGATTGCCAGGATCTTTGCCGAGGCTAAACAAGAAGGCCGTAGAAAAAGCATCCACCATTGCAAAGGCTTTGAATTGTTTTACTCCACAGAAGATAGCTTTTTTTAGGAAAAATTATTTTTATCCGGATTTGCCAAAAAACTTTCAAATTACGCAGCTAAATATCTATGGTCCTACCTCTATTGGTCAGGATGGAAGTGTAGCTGTTGATGAGAAAAAAATACGAATAAGGCGAGTGCAGCTTGAAGAAGATCCAGGACGATTAATCTATGAGGGAAGCTCTGAAAAGACACAGATTACTCTTGTAGATTACAATCGAGCAGGAACTCCACTAGTAGAAATAGTCACAGAGCCTGATTTTGAGAACCCAAAGCAAGTAAGGTTATTTTTGAATATTTTATCGGATTTGCTTGAAAATTTAGGAGTATCTGATCCTTCGCTGGAAGGTGCGATGAGGGCCGATGGAAACGTCTCAATTAAAGGAGGGCCCAAAGTCGAGATAAAAAATATTGGCTCTTTTCATGACTTAGAAAAAGCATTACACTTTGAGATAACAAGACAAGAGAGTCTTGCATCAAGGGACATTCCAATAAAACAAGAGACAAGGCATTGGGATGACAAACGAAAGATTACAATTTCTGCAAGATCAAAAGAAGAAGAGCTAGATTATAGATATTTCTTAGAAGGTGATATTCCATGGGTAAATATTGATTCAAAAACTTTTGAAAAGATTCAAAATGATATGCCTGAAAGCATTAGTGCCAAAAAAGAGAGGTATGTGTCTCAGTACAAAATTCCCATTCAGGTAGCAGAAGTGTTATCAACTGACAAGT
>JBFJMG010000138.1:0-2799 GCA_041634015.1 Nitrosopumilaceae archaeon | reverse complement strand
ACAATCTAAAAAATTTAGATATAGATATACCAAAAAATAAGCTAGTTGTAATAAGTGGATTATCAGGTTCTGGGAAATCTACTCTTGCATTTGATACGATTTATGCAGAGGGACAGCGGCGATATGTGGAATCACTTTCTGCGTATGCACGACAATTCCTAGAGATGATGGATAAACCTGAAGTCGATTCTATTGAGGGGCTGTCACCTGCAATTTCGATTCAACAAAAAACAACTAGTAAAAATCCAAGATCTACAGTTGGAACAACAACTGAAATTTATGACTACCTAAGATTACTTTATGCAAGAATTGGTATACCTCATTGCACAAACTGTGGAAAAAAAATCTCAAACCAATCAGTGGAGACAATTTGTGATTCAATTCTAAAAGATTTCGATTCCCAAAAAATTTTGATTTTAGCGCCGATTGTGCAAAGAAAAAAAGGAACTTATGAAAAACTCTTTGAGCAAATCAAAAGAGACGGGTATTCCCGAATTCGATTAAACGGAGAAATAATTACACTAGATGAAGAGATTCCTCCGCTAGATAGGCAAAAATGGCACAATATCGAAATTATTGTAGACAGATTAACTGTTCAAAAATCCGAAAAATCAAGGCTCTTTGAGGGAATTCAAACAGCGCTAAAGGCTGCAAATGGAAACGTAATGATCTCTTCACAAAAGTTAGACAGAATATTTTCTCAAAATAATGCTTGTCCCTATTGTGGAATCTCAATTGGCGAATTGGAGCCAAGAACTTTTTCATTTAATTCACCATTTGGAATGTGTAAAACATGTAATGGTTTGGGAGTCAAAATGGAATTTGATCCAGACCTAGTAATTCCCGACAAATCAAAATCAATACTAGATGGTGGAATAGTTCCATGGAGTGGCAGATTCTCATCATTTAGACGTCAGGCTTTACGTTCAGTTGGAAAAAAGTTTGGTTTTGATCTATTGACGCCATTGGAGAAGATCAAACCAAAGCATCTCAAGATAATTCTTTATGGTACAAATGATCTTATAGATTTCAAGTACAGATCAAAATCAGGGGACTCTGCATGGCAATACACTGATGCCTTTGAAGGAGTAATGGAAAACCTACAAAGAATGTTTACAGAAACTGATTCAGAACCCAAACGTGAGTGGCTAAAACAGTTTATGCGCGAAACTCCATGTAACTCCTGTAATGGAAAAAAGCTAAAACCAGAAGCACTTGCAGTTAAAATTAATGAAAAGGGAATAATGGATGTTTGTGATTTATCAATTGATCAATGCTATGACTTTATTTCAAATCTTAGACTAAATCAAACTGACCAATACATTGCCAAAGATGTCCTAAAAGAAATCAAAGAACGCTTGGAATTTTTAAAAAACGTTGGGTTAAATTATCTTACACTCAACCGACTCAGTCTAACTTTATCTGGTGGAGAATCACAAAGAATTCGTCTAGCAACACAAATTGGTTCTAATTTGACGGGGGTTTTGTATGTGTTGGATGAGCCAACAATTGGATTACATCAAAGAGATAACGGAAGACTCGTAAAAACGCTAACAAAGCTTCGAAATCTAGGAAATACGGTTATTGTAGTAGAGCATGACGAGGAAATAATACGAAGTTCAGATTGGATTATTGACCTTGGTCCGGGAGCAGGAGTCCATGGTGGGGATGTTGTATTTGAAGGAACAGTAAAACAAATCCTTAATGGAAAAAAATCTGTTACTGGAACTTATTTAAAAAATAAATCATTGATTAAACTTGAAAACAAGATTAGAAAACCAAAAGGAAAACTAATTCTTGTTGGAGCACAAGAAAATAATCTAAAACAAATTACTGTAGAGTTTCCTTTAGGTCTATTCATAACAGTCACAGGAGTCTCAGGCTCTGGAAAATCTACGTTGGTAAATGAGATATTATTGAAATCTTTAGAATCAACCTTCTATAAAACCAATAAAAAACCTGGAAAACATAAAAAAATTCAAGGCATAGAAAATATCGATAAAGTGATTGCCATAGATCAGTCACCTATTGGACGAACACCACGATCAAACCCTGCAACATACATTGGTGCATTTACACCAATTCGAGAACTTTACTCAAACACAGAATTATCAAAAGAGAGAGGTTATGCTCCAGGGCAATTTTCCTTCAATGTTGCAGATGGAAGGTGTTTTGCTTGTGAAGGTGATGGGGTAAAGCAAATTGAAATGCAGTTTTTATCTGATGTCTATGTAAAATGTGATGAATGTAAAGGAAAAAGGTACAATTCTGAAACTCTATCAGTACTTTACAAGGGCAAAAATATTTCAGATGTTTTGGAAATGACTGTATACGAAGCATTACAATTTTTTGAAAACATTCCTTCAATTAAAAGAAAATTACAAACCGTCTATGATGTAGGTTTAGGATACATCAAGCTTGGTCAATCATCCACTACATTATCTGGAGGAGAAGCCCAAAGGGTAAAGCTGGCATCGGAGTTATCTAAAAAAGGAACTGGAAACACAGTTTACATATTAGATGAACCCACAACTGGTCTTCATTTTGCCGATGTGCAAAAGTTACTTGATGTCTTAAACAGACTGGTAAATATGGGAAATACGGTAATTGTAATTGAGCACAACATGGATGTTATTAGGAACTCAGATTGGATTATTGATTTAGGCCCAGAAGGAGGAGAGGAAGGTGGTCAGATAGTAGCAACTGGAACCCCTGAACAAATTGCAAATGCTCCTGGAAGCTATACAGGAAAATATCTCAAAAAATTCATGAAAAATGGCGTTTAGTATTTCACGAATT
>JBFJMG010000137.1:0-2841 GCA_041634015.1 Nitrosopumilaceae archaeon | reverse complement strand
TTTAATATCTACAGATTCATCTTCTATCTCTTTTTCAAGATTTGTTCTTTTGTCTTTGAGATTTTTTATCATCAAACCAACATAATCAATTGCTTCTTCCAGCTTCGCTCGCTTATTCATCAAACTGCCTATGCCAATTTCGCTAGTATTTTCACTTTCAGCATCTGTGTGATAGCTAGATTCAATGACAGTCTCAGGTCTTTTCTCTTCTAATGACTGTTCGTTTTCATTTGGTCTTTCTTTGACCATTTCACCACCAGAATTTTCACCCTGATTTGATTCCTCTTCGATTTTCTTCCTTAATTTATCAAACATTACGATATCTAATGAGAATTGTCCAGAATTAAAAGTTGCCAAAAGAGGAAGATTTGACGAATCTGATAATTTTTCTAATTTTATCAAACTAGTGTTTTATCAAAAAATGGGAATTCATCGAACCATTTCAGGCTCAGAAATGGCTTACCAGGTTTGACTTTTGATGTTGCGGGGCATTTTTGGGTTCTGTATCAATCATGATTATTACGAATTTAGTTTCAGGATTTTTTGAACTTTTGGCGGAGAAAATGATTTGATAACTTAATTCAATTCCCTTTTCATTAACATCCGGATTTTTAAAATTTAGAGACTTGCCATTGTATAGGATTATTCCAGAATTGAATGCCTCTCCATCCGAATAGATCCAATTTGTTCTTATACCTTTAACAGACAGGATTTCTTGAATTTCTATGGTTTGGAGATCACCTAAAATTCCAAAATATCGTAGTTTTAACTTCCCATCAATGATCCTCTCTGAAACAACTAATTGGACTTTGTCTCCCTTGATTGGATCTGGTATAGCAGATTCAGATATTTCCGCATGAGCAAAGTTTACAGTCAAGGCTGATGTGGCCAACATGAAGAGTATTTGCATTGCAACAAGTTTTTTGCTTTTTGAGGTATTAGTCATTAAAAGAAAATATACAAATGAATTATTGAGGAACGACTAGGAATCGTCCTTTTCCTTTTATAGTTAATAATTTCTCAAGGAATTTTCCGTCATTGCAAAATTAATCCAAATCTTCGAAAAATTCCCAGCATTTCGTATTAGAATACCCCATAATTTCTTTGGTTTTTTGCCCCCGCAAGAAAAATAGACCATTTTTTACCATTTTTTGAACTGAAACAGGTGTTCCGCTTTGCGTTCCGCTTTGAGGTTTCAAAATGTCCCTCATAAATTAAAGCATCGTATACTATGCATGTCAAAACAACAGTACAGGTCCGAAATGGGCATCATGGGAGACATCTTAGATGTTACTATGGAAGGAGGACGAAGCGGGGTTATCGTCTCTGCTATATCCAGGAGAGCAAATCTAAGTCATTATGCAGTCTTAGACAAATGTGAGAAATTAGTTTCTGCAGGATTAGTAGAATCTGTGAAAAACGATAGGAATAGAGTCTATATGATAACAGAAAAAGGACTCCAATTTTTCCAAGAATTCCGTCACTTCCAAAACCTCGTAGAATCCATGAATCTAAGGTATTAGCCAAATGATCCCACAAATCGTACCAGAAAATAGGAATCAAGACATTCGAGAAGAGGGAATGCTTTTTGTAAGGACTGAAGGTATCACCCACACATTGATAAAAGCACCTCTCCTAATGGCAGGGTTAATTGCCATATTGGTGGTAGTACCTCTCCAGAACTCATTTGGCTCTACTCGAAGTCTAGACCTTATTCTTTATCCAGACGGTTCAGCTCATGTTTCTTTGCAGCTTCAAGTTGATTCCCTACAACCAGATTTTAGAGTGGATCTCTATGGAACCACAATTGATAACTTTGTAGCCGTTGGAGAAAATGGGTTTTTATTAACATCTGAAATTCAAGGAAATTCTACTATTGTAGAGACTTTTGGCTCATCTGAAATAACCATCGATTATGATATTCATGATTTAATATCAAAAGAAGGACGCATCTGGACATTTTCAATAGATGCCCCAATTGATTTTACTTTACTGATGCCACCCAATTCCGTAATTGTTGGCCTTAGTACGGTCCCATCAAACATGGAAATAATTGACGATAAATCAAAATTATACCTTCAAAGTGGCCCAACTCAAATTGATTACATCTTTGGCACACCAACAAATACTACGCCGCCTCCACCAACAAACTCTGAATTTGATTATTCCTACATACTTCTGGGGGCTGGTGCAGTAGCCGCTTTAGTCGTCGGGGCATCTATTCTAAAAAGAACAAAAGGAAGAAAGACCAATTCGCAAACAACTCAAACCAAAATCGAGGATGCTGAACCATTAGAACCTACTAAAATATTTAATCTCAAACCAGATTTACGGGAAGACGATAAGGAAATTGTGAGTTTTATTTACAATAATGGAGGCCAGGCATACGAAAGTGATCTACGAAAAAAATTCCTTCAACCAAGGACTACAATGTGGCGTGCAGTGAAAAGACTAGAACGTCAAGGAATCATTACGATCGAAAAAAAGGATTTGCAAAATTTAATAAAGTTAACTAAAAATTTGGAGGAAGAACAATGAAAAACAAAGTTGCATTTTTCTCAATTTTTCTCCTAATCACTAGTATGGCAATTTCTGCAAACATTTCTCCTATCGAAGCTCAAACCGACCGTGATATTGAACCAACCCAATTAGAGATAAAGCCAATCGATAAAGAGGTAGGAGATGAACCCGAAGAACCAAAAAAATCAGCTGACACCAAACCCGAAGAACCAAAAAAATCAGCTGACACCAAACCCGAAGAACCAAAAAAATCAGCTGACACCAAACCCGAAGAACCAAAAAAATCAGCTGACACCAAACCCCAACTAGAACCTAAATCTA
>JBFJMG010000136.1:0-2877 GCA_041634015.1 Nitrosopumilaceae archaeon | reverse complement strand
CTCCATGTCCCTTCTTAAATCGTTCATAGTTCTCCGATTTTGGTAACACTTTGAAAAAATACATGTTATTTTCAGGTCTCTTTGAATCAGATCCCATCACGAACCAATAATGATCATCAGTTTCAATGAATCGAAATTTTATTGTCGGATCTATCCACCAATGTATAGTATCATTCCAAAGATCTGTAGCCTCTTTTCTTTCTCCCATTAAAGGCACTACATTCATTCTCAAATCATAATACCTGTATGCAATACCCAAAATCTCATTAGACCATGGAAAGGAGGGCTCGCTTGACAATATCAGCAATTTGAGGCCAATTATTATTTATCTGATCGGAATGAGTGGTAATACCCTTATATCTTGGTTAAGCAGAGTTATCATATGGTAGTTTATAGGACAAGCATGCAGATAGTCGCAGATCTACTGACTGCTACAGAACAAAGTGGGCAGCAGGGTATTAAAACAACTTCACTTCTTACCAAAGCAAATCTTTCACATTCGAGACTTTCAAAATTTATTGAGAATTTAACTGGTGCGGAGTTGATTAATAAAATTGAATACGATGGAAAACACACCTATGTAATTACACCTAAAGGAAGACAGTATCTAGATTCATACCAAAAATTCTCCACAATTGCCGAATCATTTGGTTTAGATCTATAGAATATTATTTTTTGAATTTTCGTCTTCTCTCAGCATTTGCTTTTCTTCTAGCTTGCCGTTCCTTATAGGAACTGTAAATCACAATGAGGCTTATTCCGCCGATACTTGCATAAAACAGAAGAATAAACGGTTCCTCTCGAATTTCCCCACTAGACGGTGAAATGAATGCAATTGGAATACCGACTATTAAAAAAATAAGGATTACAATGAGATATTTGTCCACGCTCAAACTAAATAGTCAAATAATATATCTTTTTGACGGATCACAGGATTAAATGAGTAAAATCTTAGAGTTGATTGGATTTGTGTTTATCGGGGGAACGATCTATGCATTCTTGGGTCTTATTTCCCAACAACATCCTCTAGGTTGGCCAGTTTTTTGGGGGTGTGCAGGAGGAGCCCTAGTAATAATTATTTACAGAAAAATTAAGAAAAAACAAGATAGTGCAACATAGATTTACGATTAGATCTTTTTCATTTTCAACTATATTTTGATTAAGAATTAATCAACCGACAGATCTATAAAGGAGAATTCTAGGTAATCTTCGAGGGGAATATGACAGAGGAAATTGACCAGTGGTGGAAAGGTCTTGGTAAAGAATTGGAGATAGATATTGAATCTTCTCAAGACAAAAAAGATTAGTTCTAATTAAATGCATCAATTAAATTAAGCCCCGAGTGGGATCTGAACCCACGGCCTAACGCTTACGAGGCGTTCGCTCTACCAGGCTGAGCTATCGAGGCACGATTCGGTTATGCAGTCAGAGTTTATAAAAAGCCTTTCTGGTTTTGATCAAATGAAAAAATCCATTTCTGGAATTAGAGGAATTTATGGCGATGATTTATCGCTTAAGGATATTTTAAAATTTTGTAACAATTTTACATCTTTAATAAAATCCAAGAAATGCGTCATAGCTAGAGATACCAGACCATCTGGACGTATGATCATGGAAACTGCATGTGCCGCACTATTGAAAAATGGAATTGATGTGTTTAATCTAGGGGTTGCACCAACACCAGTAGTATTTAGAGAGGCAAGAAAGTACGGTGCAGGAATAGTTGTGACTTCATCTCATAACCCTATAGAGTGGAATGGGTTGAAATTCATTTTTGAAGGTAGAGGAATTAATGAAAAAGAATTAGAGTCAGTCTTAGAAGAGCAGAAATTTTCAAATAAAAATATTGGGATAGAAACGAAAATTACCTCTAATTATGTTAAGGATGCACTTAATTTAGTTGGACCGATTAAAGAAACCACAAAAATAATTGTGGATATTGGCGGGGGCGCTGCAAGAGATTTTGCACCTCTTTTCTTGGAAAAGATCGGGTGTAAGGTTGAAGTAATTAATCCGGACATTCAAAACACGAATCGTGGTCCAGATCCTACCGCTGACAATTTGTCACATCTTATTTCCCATTCAACAAAAAACGATATTGGATTTGCTTTTGATTTAGATGGAGACCGATTAGTGGTTGTTAAAAATGGTAAAAAACAGTCCCCAGATGTTACAATGGGGTTAGGAGCAGCAAAAGCACTGGATTTAGGGTATAAGAGGTTCGTGTTATCAATAGATACTAGCATTGCGGTTGAAAAAATTATCAAAGATCATGGTGGTGATGTAAAAAGAAGTAAAGTTGGCGAAGCAAATGTTATTGAGACAATACTAAAAACCAACGCACAGGCAGGTGGAGAAGGAAGTAGTGGAGGATTCATTTTACCCGAATTTAATTATTGCAGAGACGGAATTCTTACCAGTGGATTAATTGCAACAATGATTGGGACTAAGGACTTTAATCAGGTTTTGTCATTTATGGAAAGTTATCATCAATTGAGAGAGAAAATCAAAATTGAATCTGATCTCCATGATAAAACTTTAGAGAAAGTTATTGAAAAAATAACTAAGCAATACAGTGAAATCATCACGGTTGATGGAATTAAGGCAATTATTGATGAGGATAGCTGGGTGTTAATAAGAAAATCAAATACAGAGGACATTATTCGTATTTCTACCGAATCAAATAATTTAGAAAAATGTCAAATGATCCAAAGTAAAACCAAAGAACTAGTACTTAGTTGTCATGAACAAATTAAATGAAAAAGAAATTATCAAAGTTTTTCAAAAAAAATTTGGTAATAAAAAATTTGTTTCTGAGGATGTCGAAGTATTCAAAATGAATGACAAATTATTGGTGGCAAAAATAGATACACTAGT
>JBFJMG010000135.1:0-2906 GCA_041634015.1 Nitrosopumilaceae archaeon | reverse complement strand
AATCTCATTTTGTATTTTTTATTATTACCGATTGTAACTAAAAGCATGTTTTCTTCAGAAATGCTAATTTGAATACTGTCTTTTTTGTCAGCTCGTTTGATTAGTTTTGAGAATTCATCTATCCTAACTCCAAATTTTACATCACTATCTGACTCGTATTTTTCAAAAGCAGAGTTTGGCCAAGAAATATCAATTAATGCCACATGGGATGGATCCATTCCTCTAAAAGTAATTCCTTCAGAATTTGCAACAAAGGTTGCCTCCTCAACTAGTGTTGAGATAGCTGAAATAATTGCTTTTAGATCATCTGACCCACTGGTTTTAGCTGAAAATACCAAAGCTAAATCATCTGTCTTAGAGTTCCAGTTAAAAGTTATGCGTAATTACGCCATGTATAATTGCATTTTGTGCATCGATAAAATTGTGTTGTTGGTTCATCTGCACTTCTTGTCTGCAGCATCCACCAAACTGCTTCGTTATTACCACATTTCTCACAATCGATTTTGATGGATGGGAGTGCTTCCTTTCCTTCGTCTCCTTCAAGGACATTAAATTCTGAAACTGACTTTTCTTCTTGGATCTTTTTGGTAGTACCTACATCATCTTCAGAGTATCCACATTTGGGGCAAGAGACACCTGATCCTGTTTTTTTAAGTCGCACTTCACATGTGGGACAAAATTTCATTTAATTTACCTTAATTTGGGAATTAAATAATTTTTTTATTTCCTCTGCGGTCTTGATGGCAGCATCTGTTGACTTTAGAATGTCATCCATTGGGTTGCCTTTTGAAGTAATTACTCTCATCCATAATTCATTTGTGAGTGGATGTTTTACAATAACTCCCGCAAAATCAATGCCAGAGCCCTTAAGAAGTTCATGCTGGATAATGTAAAGTGTTCCAACATCAGATTCTCTAATGGACAAATTAATCTCTTTTTGAGATGAATTTAGGACCTGAGCTTGCATGTAATCGGAAAAGGAACTTATTGTAGATATAAATCAATATCAACCAAAGATGGCTTCAAGTGTAATTACAGACATTGAGTTGGTAAAGGATAAAGAAGAATTTTCTTTGGACCAAGATGTTACTATTAACGTAAAATTTTCCATAAAGGGTTTGATCCGTGATTCCTTTAACGAGGAAAATTGGACCAAGGCCTATAACAAATTTGATAATCTTTTCAAGATGAAATATGGTATAAAATTGGTTTCAGGGGGATTGAGAAAACACACAATTGGCAAACCAGTCGATACCTACAGAAAAGCCTCTATGTTCTGGACTCGAAATCCCAAGCTAGTAAACCCAATGAAAGAAAAAAGAGTCTGGGTACAAGTCGCAAAAAACTTTGAGCCAGTTATTAGATTAACAGAAGAAGAAGTCAAACAGGAATTATTTGATTTTGATGAGAAGATTTCCTTCAAGGCCTCAGAGCTTGGAAAAGGGACGCATAAAATAGGTGCCGAACTTTATGCATCTTGGCAAAAACATGATTTCACGGAACCAGATAGTACCAAGACCAATTCAAATGAAATTGAGATTATGATCAATTAGGGATATAAGGAACTTTTTTTCAAAAAAGATATGGCAAAATATGATGGACTGTTGGGTCAGCCAGTACTCGAAGTAGAAGAACCAGACAAGGAAGGCGGAATAACAATAATCTTCAAAGACAATAGATTTTTGTTTATCAAAGCAATTGACGGAAAGATAGATACTGTTTCGATTCCGGAGTAAGGAGGAAAAAGTATGGCAAAATTTGATGGAATTAGAATGCAGGATTTGGTCAAAGTAGAAGATCCAAACGAAGACGGTGGTCTGACTTTGATTTTCGCTGATAACCGCTACCTAAAGATCAAAGTAGTTGATGGGAAGCTCGTTTCAGAATCATCTCCCGAATAATTAACTGCGCACGTGTTTTTCAAACAAAACAATGGCGAGTTCTTGAGGTTCAGATTGAATAGATCCTGGTCTTTCTTTTCTTATTTTTTCGATTGCTTTTGGTGCAGAATATTTATGGTGTTTTATGAGATAGCAAGCCAGAACAGTGCCTGCTCTTCCCTTTCCAGCTGCACAATGAACCATTATTGATTCGTTATTTGTTATCTTTTCATGAATAAAGTCAACTGCCATTTCCAGTTGATCAATGTCTGGAGAAAAGAAATCTTCTGTTGGTACGTGAAGATACCCCATATCTTTGATCCAATTTTCAGGTAAGGCATTTTCTGTCATTGTTACGATGGATTTTACGCCTTGTTCCTTCACCCAAAGTAATTCCTCAAAAGATGTAGGCATGCCAGAGCCAGCGAGTTTTTCTTCTATTATCCAAGAAAAATTAGTTGGTTTTTTGGTTACCTTTCCATGAATCTTTCTCCAGATGTTTCCTGGTTTGCTCATAATGAAAATTATCAATACTTTATTTTTAGGATTGCGAATTGTGATGTGCCTTATATGGGTAAAATGGTTATTCTGTATAGTTGGTAGGAAAAGAAGCAATTCTTTATGAAAAATTACCTGATGACAAAGTTCGTTGTACTGCATGCGCCAGATATTGTGAAATTGGAAAAAATCAGATTGGCCTTTGTGGGATACGAGGAAACGAAAATGGAAGATTAAATCTATTTGTTTATGGTAAAGTTATCGCGGGACATGTTGATCCTGTTGAAAAAAAACCTGTTACGCACTATCATCCAGGCTCCAAGGTTTTTTCGATTGCAACTACCGGTTGTAATTGGCTTTGCAAGTATTGCCAGAATTACGATATTAGTCAGAGAAGAAAGATAGAAGGTCAGGACATGACGCCTGAGCAAGTTGTAAAAACTACACTTGATTATCAGGCAGATGGTATTGCCTATACCTATAATCAGCCATCAATTTTTATTGAATTTGCAAGAGATTGCGGGGTTT
>JBFJMG010000134.1:0-2939 GCA_041634015.1 Nitrosopumilaceae archaeon | reverse complement strand
TATTCTCGAACATCGGAATTTTTCTTTGCAGTAGCAATAAAATCTCTTATCACTTGTTTTTTAATTACAAAGTTTTCATTAGAATCAAGCTTCAAGACTTCTGGATGGAGAGCAGGTTTTTGATAACCAGATAATTTGGAATACTTTTGTACTTTTTCTGCAAACCAGTTTGTAGTCATTTTGTTCTACCTTTTAGTGCCTCGTAGTGATTTGGAAGATCTTCTGCAGCAGTATATGCCTTGAGATATTTTGATATTTTTTGCAAAGCCCTCTCATTTGATTCTACTTCGGTGTTTAGCTTTACAAAGTCCAAAACAGACAAAGATCCTCTAATTCGTCCGAATCTGCTTGTTGGAAGTATGTGATTTGAGCCTAAGAGATAATCGCTAACAGACGACGGGGTATTTTTTCCTAAAAGAATTAGGCCTGCTGTTTTGATTTTTTGGCTAATCTTTTTGGAATTTTTTGTCATTATCTCCAAGTGCTCAGGTGCCAACTCATTTGCAAGCTTTATCATATCTGATTCATTTTTACAAATAGTAATTAATCCAGATTTTTCCAAGCTAGATTGAACGATTTTTTTTCGTTTTATTGTCTTGAGTTTGTTATTTACAGATTCTCTAACTTTATTTGCCAAAAAGCGAGATGTTGTAATTAGACAACAAAACGTATCTTCGCTGTGCTCTGCCTGAGATATAAGATCAAGTGCAACATATTCGGGATTTGATTTTTCATCAGCTAATATCGTAAGCTCTGTTGGGCCAGCAATCATATCAATTGCTGTTGTGTTACTAACAAAAAATTTTGCCTCACTTACAAAGACTCCTCCTGGTCCTACAATTTTATCAACCTTTGGTATAGTTTTGGTGCCAAAAGCTAACGCACCTATTGCCTGAGCCCCCCCAGTTTTAAAAATTTGAGTTGCTCCACAAATATCTGCAGCTACAAGTGTAAGGGAGTCAATTTGTCCTTGTTTGTTTGGAGGCGATACAACTATAATTTCCTGGACGCCTGCTATTTTTGCTGGAACTATAGACATTACTGCGGAGCTTGGATATCTGGCCAAACCTCCTGGAACATAACAACCAACACTGTTAATCGGAGTAAAAGATCTTTTTATTTTGATTCCATCATTATCCATGGTAAAGTCTTTTAATTGATTTCTTAGTTTTGTTTCATTTTTTGCTAATCGATTTTTTGATAGTTTAATTGCATCAATTTCAGTTTTGGTCACTTGGGAGTAGGCATATTTTATTTCGCTTTTTGAAACGCGCAATGATGAGATATTTGTGCCAAATTTCTTCTCATATTTTTTTATGGCAGAGTCTCCTCTTTTTTTTACATCTAAAATAATCGATTCAACGGCTTTTTTGCTTGCTTGAGATGATGGTTTTCTTAGTGTTTTTGCAAATTTCTCGACGTTACTAATGGTTATGATTTTCATCAATTTTCTTCGTCACGTTTTATCTCCTCTAATTCCAGAATTTGTCTGGGTTCATGGACTACTAGTCCCTGGGCAGTTTTTCGCAATAGTGGCACTAGTTTGTGATACTGGGATTTTAAAATCACAGTGTTTACCCCTACCCAGCCCTTTTCACTTAGTGGACTAATTGTGGGTTTTTTTAGAGATGGTATTAGCTTTAAGAGTTTAGAGAGATTTTTTTCTTTTACATTTACGTAAATGTGCAGATATTTTTTGCCGTGAACTGCTCCTTTCATTAGTGTAACGATATCGTAAATTTTTTCTCTTTTTGTTTTATCTATTAATGATTTTTTGTTTACTATAAGGTGTGCACTAGATTCAAGGACTTTATCGACAATTTTTAGTTTGTTTTGAGTGAGAGTTGTTCCAGTTTCAGTAACATCCATGATTGCATCTACGTCTTCGGGTGGCTTTGCTTCTGTAGCTCCAAATGACAAAAGGATTTGCACATTCTTGTTTTTTCCCAATCTAATCCAAGGAGTAACAATTAAGGGATCTTGTGATCCAAAATATTTCTTGTAGGATTTGCACTGCTTGATAAACTTTGAAGCTGTGGTAAGGTATTCTGATGAGATTCGTAATATTTTTTTCTTTTTGGCATAGTCTGCAATCATTGCATCAAGATTTTTGTAACGATACGAGTCAGGAATTGCAATTACCAGTTTTATTTTTCCATATTCCAAATCTAGAATTGCTTCAACGTCTGCCTTTGTTTCTCCCACCCAGTCTTTTCCTGTTATTCCAACATCGTATAATCCATCTGCAACGAGGGTTGGAATCTCTTGGGGTCTTAGCATCTTTACGATAATGTTTGGATCATCAAGAAAAACTCGATAGGTGCGATTTTTTCTATTTACTTTGGTCCATGACCTCTCAAGTAGCTTGAAGGTAGCTTCCTCTAGACTACCCTTTGGGATTGCAAATTTTACCTTGGCCATTTCTGATTCCTAACAATTCAGCTATATAATTTGGTGTTTAAATTTAATCGAGTAATTCTTTTGCTCTATTAAGTGAGATATTATTTTCCTTTACCATTTGACTTACAATTTGGTCGATTTGGTTGGGTTTTGCCCCAGCAGCTGCTGCCAGATTTCTTGCATGAAGTTTCATGTGTCCTTTTTGAATTCCCTCTGTTGCTAATGCACGTATTGCACTAAAATTTTGAGCAAGTCCGGTGGCTGCAATGACGCAGGCCAATTCCTTTGCAGATTTTACACCAAGAATTTTTGTACATATCTTTGCCATAGGATGAACGTTAATTATTCCGCCGACGATTCCAACAGACATTGGAATTTTTAGTTTTCCAACCAGGTTACCCTCCTCGTCTTTGCTCCATTCTGTCAGGGATCTGTATTTTCCTGAGCTTGCGGCAAATGCATTTGCTGCTGCCTCTATTGCACGACTGTCCTGACCAGTTGCATTTGCAACCGAAATTATTCCATTCATTATACCTTTG
>JBFJMG010000133.1:0-2961 GCA_041634015.1 Nitrosopumilaceae archaeon | reverse complement strand
CCTCTAGACCGACTGTATTTGGTAAAGAAGCCTTCAAAACTGTTCTTGATGTTCCCAAACCAATTGACCTTGCCGTAATTATAACCAAAAATACCATTGTCCCTGCAGTTCTTGAGGAATGTGGTAAAAAGAAGATCAAAGGGGTAATAATTATCACCGCAGGTTTTAAGGAGGTAAACGAAGAAGGCGCAAAACTAGAAAAAAGTCTTGTTGATATTGCCAGAAAATACAATATCCAAGTAATAGGACCAAATTGTCTTGGTGTGATGAATCTTGATTCTCAAACCATGATGAACGCAACTTTCCTTAAAATTACTCCAAAGACTGGGGAAATCGCATTAGTGTCTCAAAGTGGTGCCATATGTGCTGCCTTGGTTGAAGATGCAAGCGCCCAAGGAATTGGATTTTCAGCAGTTGTAAGCATGGGCAATAAGGCAGCAATGAGTGAAATTGATATTTTAAAAATGCTAGCAGATCACAAACAAACCAAAGTTATTGTAATGTATTTGGAAGACATGGGAAATGGACAAGAGTTCCTTAAAACCTGTAAACATATTACAAAGAAATTAAACAAACCAGTTCTCGTTTTAAAATCAGGACGCAGTCCAGAGGGCGCAAAAGCAGCAATGTCTCATACCGGAGCTTTAATGGGATCCGATGAAATTTACGATGCACTCCTCAAACAATCTGGCGCCATACGAGTTGACACTATGGAAGAGCTATTTGATTATGCAACGGCTTTTTCAAAACAACCTCTGCCTAAGGGCGAACTAGTAATTGTTTCAAATGCCGGTGGACCTGCAATTATCTCAACAGATGCATGCTCAAAACTAGGAATCAAAATGGCAAAAATTGAAAGCGTTAGACCAAAAATCGATGCGGTTATTCCACCTTGGGGAAGTTCACGAAATCCAGTTGATATTGTTGGTGATGCTGATTTTAATAGATTTCATAATGTCTTAGATGAGGTACTAAAACACAAAAACGTTGGCAGTGTCATAACAATGTGTACTCCCTCTGCCACTCTTGACTATGATAAACTAGCAGAAGTAATTGTTGAAATGTCAAAAAAATACAAAAAAACAATGTTAGCAAGTTTGATGGGTTTAGATGAAGGAATAAAAAACCGCGAAATTCTAGCAGCAGGAGATGTTCCATTTTATACATATGCAGAGGGTGCCATTCGTACTCTAAAGGCCCTACTAAGATTTTCAAGCTGGATTAGTAGTCCGGAGGGAAAAACTACTAAATTCAAAGTTAACAAAACCAAGGCACAAAAAATATTTGATAAAGTCAAAAAAGAAGGTAGGCCCAACCTACTTGAGGAGGAAGGATTAGAAGTATTACGCTCTTATGGATTTCCTCTCCCAAAAAGCGTCCTTGCAACATCTGAAACTGAGGCCACTAAAAGTGCAAAGAAGATAGGTTATCCTGTTGTTCTAAAAATTGCATCACCACAAATTATACACAAATCTGATGCAGGTGGAGTTAAAGTAAATTTGACAAATGACAAAGAGGTAAGACAAGCCTTCAAAGAAATCATAAAAAATGCAAAAAAATACGACAAGAAGGCAGACATCAAGGGAGTTTTAGTAGTGGAGATGGTAAAAGGTGGAAAAGAAATGATCATAGGATCAAAACTGGAACCAGGTATGGGACCTGTAATTATGCTTGGAATGGGAGGAATTTATGTTGAGGTTTTAAAAGATGTAACATTTAGACTTGCACCGATTTCTAATTTAGAAGCGGATGATATGATCACCTCAATTAAAACTAGCAAATTATTAGAGGGAGTACGCGGCGAAAAACCAGCTGACACAAAAAAACTATCTGAATGTCTTCAGAGACTCTCACAACTAGTAACTGACTTTGGGGAAATCAAAGAACTTGATATGAATCCTGTATTAGTTATGGACAAAGGAAAAGGTTGTAAGATTCTTGATGTACGAATTGGACTGTAAAATTCCTATCAAAGACGTTTTTTAATATGATCCATTATTATACAACCTAAATCAAAATAAATTATGCCTATTAGGACTGGCGAAGAATACATACAGAGTCTTAGAGGAAGAAATCTCAAAGTTTACCTTTTTGGGGAATTGGTAAAAGAACCAGTAGACCATCCAATGATTCGTCCTTCAATTAACGCAGTAGCTGAGACCTATGATCTTGCCGTTCGCGAAGAAGAACTAGCATCCGCTAATTCCTCATTGTCTAATCAACGAGTAAATAGATTTTTACATATTGCAGAAAGTGCACAGGATTTGGTTTTGCAAAATAAAATGCAAAGAAAGATGGGCCAACTTACGGGTACTTGTTTTCAACGTTGTGTAGGTATGGATGCCATTAATTCACTTCATTCAACCACATTTGAAATAGATGCTAAACATGGTACAAATTATCATCAACGATTATTAGATTTTATCAAGATGATGCAAAAAGAAAATTTTGTTATTGGTGGTGCAATGACTGATCCCAAGGGCGACCGAAGTAAAGGACCAGCTGAACAAATTGATCCCGATTTATTTTTAAGAATTGTTGAAAAAGATGAAAAAGGCGTTTACATTACAGGGGCTAAAGCACATCAAACCGGTTGCATAAATGCGCACTGGATAATCGTAATGCCAACATTGAGATTAACTGAAAACGACAAAGATTATGCAATTGTAGGAGCAATCCCTGCAGATGCAAAGGGTATAACATACATCTATGGAAGACAATCATGTGACACAAGAAGCATGGAAGAAGGAGATCTTGATTCTGGTAATTCAAAATTTGCTGGTCAGGAGGCAATGATTATTTTTGACCGGGCGTTTATCCCGTGGGAAAGAATTTTCATGAATGGGGAATATGAATTTGCTTCAATGCTAATTGAACGATTTACATGTTACCACAGAAGAAGCTATGTATGCAAAACGGGGCTTGGTGATGTTCTAATTGGAGCTGCTGCAACAATGGCTG
>JBFJMG010000132.1:0-2972 GCA_041634015.1 Nitrosopumilaceae archaeon | reverse complement strand
CCCTTTGTAGGATTGACTGCATACGTGTACCACAACCTTCCAATTAGCAATCCATTCTTTGTTTCTTTGATTAACTCTTCTTGATTAGTAGTACCTTTTTTAATCACCAGATTGTGTGGGGAGGCCATGGGAATTGATTCGGCGTTTCTACCCATTGGGGAGCCTGGTCTTACTGCATTTCCCGTAGATTTTGAATTTTCCTTGTATGCATCAAATAGATTAGAAAAAGTATTTGCAAAAATGCCGTTTTGAATTAATGCTTGTGGATTAGTTGGTATCCCCTCATCATCAAAGGTCTTACTTCCTGGGGCATCAGGAAAATGTGGATCATCTATTATTGATAAATCATTTACTGCTATTTTTTTTTGATAGTCATCAGAAAAACAACTTCTTTTCTCAGAAAATGTTCTAAAATTAAAATTTGATGCTAAAACAAATGCCAAGATCTCTCCAATTGCGTATGGCTCAAAAATCATTGTGTAATATCCTTCATCGCATTTTTGAGGATTAATAGAATCAAGACACATTTCTGCCGCATCTGTGCCAACTCTTTCTGGTTTGAGACTATATAGCATTCTGCAACAATTTTGACCCAAACCACTAACTGGTGAGGAGCCAAATTCCGAATCTGCATTAATTATGGCAGATGTGTATGTTGCTTTTTCGTGCGCTTGCAATCCATTTGAATTTGCAAGCATAAAATCCTCATAGACAAAATTTACAGAACCAGTAATTGAAGAAATCTTTGGCCTCAAAGCCGAATTTATCATCTCTTGTGATACATCTACGGCTTTTTTTGTAGTAATCTCCTGTATTTTTTTATCTAATGTTTTTGAAAGTTCTGATTTTTCTTGTAATTTGTTAGGTAGATTTTTCCAAAAATCTTTGGGCTTGGAGTATTGAGATAATTCTAGTGCCTTTGAAACAGTCCTGACTTCATCGCCTTGGATACTGCTCTGCGCAGAAGAAATTCGTTTTTGATGGATTAATCTCACACAAAAGGAGGTCTCCTGATTTTGTTTAATCTCGGCAATTTCTGAGTCAGTTATTCGAACAGTTGTAATCTTTCTGCTAACGCTAACACAGTCGCATTCATCAATGCCTTTTGATTTGGCATAATCAAGTGCCCTCTCACAGGCAGACAACTAGTCTCGCCGTGGATTTTTGAATTTGAATTCGTTGATTTTAATTAATTCAAAGTATGAACCAAATTTTTTGACATCCTCTATATTATCTAGCGGCTCGTCTTTCTCATCTTTTTCAAATGTTTTGATAATGTCGTATTTGGTATTTCTTTCTGCAGGAATTCGTCCTAGGTCACGAGCCATCTTGCGGATATCTCTTGGTCTGATTAGCTGACCGTGATTTGCTCCTGCTGAAGTTGATATACTTTCATTGATCAAGGTTCCGCCAAAGTCATTTGCACCCCATAAGAGAAGTAGTTGTGCCATTCTTGGCCCTTCCTTAACCCACGACATTTGTATATTGTCGATATTATTATTTAGCATAATTCGTGATACCGCATGGGTTAGCAAAACATCTTTTGCAGTAGCTCCGTCTCTTATTCCTTGATGTAGTTTTTGTTTGTACATTGGTGCCTCACTTGAAATAAATCCTAAAGGCACAAATTCAGTAAATCCATGTGTTTGCTTTTGAATTTCACGAAGTTTAGAAATATGTCTAACTCTATCTTCTGGCGTCTCTATATGACCAAACATCATCGTTGAAGTTGATTTTATTCCAAGAGAATGTGCTGTTTTAATAACATCTTCCCAGTCTTCAACAGAAATTCTTCCCGGTGAAATTTTATCTCGCATCTTTTGATCTAAAATCTCAGCTGCGGTCCCTGGAATCGTATCTAATCCTGCATCCTTTAGTCTTGCCAAGTATTCTCTAATCGACAACTCTGATCTTTTTGCGCCGTATAGCACTTCTTCAGGGGAAAAACCATGAATATGAATATCTGGAACTGCTGTCTTTATTGCTCGAATCAAATTTTCATAAAGATTACCCTCCATATCTGGCGGAAGTCCTGCTTGTATGCATACTTCTGTTGCTCCATAATCATGTGCTTCTTTTGCACGTCTTACTATTTCTTCGACAGGAAGCAAATATCCTTCTTCTTCTCTAAAGTCTCTGCTAAATGCACAAAATCCACATTGCTTGATGCAGACATTTGTAAAATTGATATTTCTATTTACGACATAGGTGACTAGACTTCCTTTTCTTTTTTTGCGTATCTCATCCGCTACCATGCCAACCAAATGAAAATCAAGATCATCTGCATAGAACAATCTTGCAGCTTCTTTTTCGCTTAGTTCTTTTTCAGAGAGCGCACGATTAAGAGAATCTGAAATTAAGGGATCTGCATTTTTTAATAATGCATCAAAATTTGAAACTATCATCTCCAATACTCCTCTTTTACCAAACCTTCTTCATTTTCAATTGCTGATATCTTATCTCTTAAGTGATTCTCAATAAAAGAGAAAAATTCTGGATAGATCGGAAATCTACACCTTAAATCATATCCTGCATCTTTGGAATTTTTCTCAATTCTTGCAATTTCAGGCCAAGAAAATTCGGGGTTCACATAGTCTGGAGTAATTGGTGATACTCCGCCCCAGTCATTTATTCCGACTGAAAGAAAACTCTGATAGGATTTTGGAGAAAGGTTTGGAGGAATTTGAATATTCATCTCTGGCATTATGATTCTTGCAGTGGCAACTATTGTCTTAAAATAATTTTCTTCAGCAGATGGGTGTTCTTTCATTACCGTATCTGCCTTTGGTTGAAAATTCTGTAAAATGATTTCCTGAATGTTTCCATATTTGTTGTGTAATTCCTTTATTGCATAAAGTGATTCTATTATCTCTGAGCTGTTCTCACCAATACCAACTAGAATTCCTGTAGTCATTGGGATTCCTAACTCTCCAGTATTTTTCAAAACCTCGAGTCTATTTTTTGGGTATTTG
>JBFJMG010000131.1:0-3031 GCA_041634015.1 Nitrosopumilaceae archaeon | reverse complement strand
ATCGATTAATTTTTCAGCAAAATATCTCTCGCCCCATTTCCAGTCAATATGAAGATCTTTTGTTAAAAATGACGCAACTATCATCCTGACTCTATTATGCATATAACCAGTTGCGTTAAGCTGCCTCATTCCTGCATCAACGATTGGAAAGCCAGTCATTCCCTCACACCATTTTTTGAATAATTTTTTATCTCTGCTCCAAGGAAATTTAGAATATTTCTTTCTAAACGAGGAATCAAAACTATAAGGATAGTAAAACAAAATGCTCATAAAAAAATCCCTCCAATATAGTTCGCTAATCAGAGTATGATTTTTGCCAAGTTCTGCGACAATTTTATGATAAATTTCTCGAATTGAACATGTTCCAAACTTGTTATGAGCAGATAAATGCGTCGTTGCATCAAGAAATGGGAAGTTTCTATCATTATCATAATTTTTCAGCTCTTTCAAATTTTTTAAAATCTTTTGTGCCTCTGTTGTTCCTCCTTTAATTTTTGAATCTGTTTTGGGAATTTGGTTTAAAATTTTATTAATTGAAATTTCCTGAGAAGATTTTGAAGCGCTTAAATTTTTAAAAGAAAAATTTTGAGGTTTTCGTACTGGAAAAGTTTTTGCCTTTTTAAAAAACTGCGTAAATACCTTGTAGGGATTTCCATCCTGTGTTTTAATATTCTCAAAATTCTGAAGAGTGATATCACCAAATGAATTAAAAGAAATTTTGTTTTTTGCGCAGAAATTTTTAATTTTTTTGTCACGAGAATTGCTATATTTGCTATAATCAGCATTTACAAAAACAGCCTCAATTCCATGCTCCTTTTTTAGTCTGGAGATAACATTAATCGGTTTTTCATGATAAATTTGTAACCGGCCCCCCACTCTGTTAATTTGTTTTTGTAAATCAATTATTGATTCAATTAAGAACCTAAACCTAAACTTTGATTTCTTGGCTAAATCTTTGGTAATTTTTGGATCAAAGATAAAACATGGGATTACTTGGGCAGATGACTTGCTTGCAGCAATCAGAGCTGTGTTATCTGCAATTCTCAAATCTCGTCTGAAAATAAACAGTGTTTTTTTAAATTCAACCATCTCAATATTTTTTCAAACATGGGCTTTATTTTACGTAACCGAATACGAATCAACATTTATGCCCAAAAAAACTCTCATTTTGAAAAAAGAATCAAAAAGAATGTGTGTTCATTTGAACCCCACAGGGAATAATTATTAGCCATACTATTGTCTCTCATTGAATCCAAAAGTGATAATAATTGATGACGATAAAGAAACAATTTCAATTTTTGAAACTTATTTGAAAATGAGAGGAATCACTGTTTTGGATGTTGGCCATAATGGAAAGGAAGCTGTTGAGCTCTATCAAAGATTCAGACCAGATGTCGTTCTATTAGATGTCATGATGCCGTATTTTGATGGACTGTACGGATTAGCCAAAATTAGAGAGTTAGATCCAAAAGCAAAAGTTATCATGGTTACAGCAGATTTGACTGTAGAAACGGAGAATAAGTTAAAGAGGCTAAAACCAACTTATGTAGTTTACAAGCCATATGAGCTTGATGAGCTTGCAGAAATCGTCGAGAGGATCTCAAACCATAAAGAAAAAATTTGGGTTCCTGAAAAAATAGCATAAAAAAATTTTAGAAAATTCAAAATTTTAAATTCAAGATTACCACCTAAAGATATGGATATTTCAGATTATTTTGTCGATCCTAATCCAGATGGCAAAGAATGGATTAAAAGAAAGATTATGAATTCTAAATGGGAACTTCGACGTTTAATTGAAGAAGTCGAATTTGTTGCAGAAAAATATCAATTAAACAAAAAGTACAACAAAAACCCAAAAGAGACGGAGGAGTTAAAATCAGAACTAAAGGAATTATTAAAAAAAACTCATGATCTTGCTGTTCAAATAAGAGATCTTTCTTAAAGATTAGTTGTCTTTAATTGATTTTTGTAGTTCGTCAAAAGCTGTTTTAATTTCACTTACCGCAGCACCGTCTTCTAGCGTGCTAATATCACCAATCTCTTCTTTACTAGCTATTGCCTTTAAGAGCCGGCGCATAATTTTGCCACTTCTAGTTTTGGGTAGTTTGGAGGTAAAGTAAATCTCCTTTGGAGTGGCAATTGCACCAATTTTTTTGCGTATATTTAGGATTATTTCGGATTTGAGAGTTACAGTATCTTTTTGGACTCCTTGTTTTAAAACTACAAATGCAATAATTACTTCGCCTTTAATTTCATCGGCAATACCACATGCTGCAGATTCTGCCACATCAGGGTGCTCCACGATACTACTTTCAAGTTCAGCAGTACCAATTCTATGTCCTGCAATTTTGAGAACATCATCTGCCCTTCCAAGAAGCCATAGATAGCCATCCGGGTCTTTAATTGCATAATCACCTGGATAATATCGATTTTGGTACTTGGACCAATACACATTTTTGTATTTTTCATCATCACCCCATAAAGTCAAAAGCATGCCTGGCCAAGGATTGTTTATCACCAGATATCCCTTTGTATTTTCTGGAACTTTATTTCCAGATTCATCTACAACAGAAATATCAACTCCCGGGATTGGTAATGTTCCAGAGCCGGGTTTTAGTGGAATTGTTTCCAATCCAGGCAATGCAGAGATCATCATTCCTCCAGTCTCTGTCTGCCACCATGTATCAATAATAGGGCACTTTTCCTTTCCGATTATCTTGAAATACCATTTCCAAACTTCAGGGTTTATTGGCTCTCCGACTGTTCCAAGCAATCTAAGTTTGGATAGATCAAACGAATTTGGGATGTCGTCTCCAAATTTCATAAACATTCGTAGAGCCGTAGGAGTTGTGTAAAAAATACTAACATTATATTTCTGAAGAATTTCCCAAATCCTTGATGGGGTAGGATAATCAGGAGCTCCTTCATAAATTACCTCAGTAGCCCCATGTAACAATGGTCCATAGACTACATAACTATGCCCAGTAACCCAACCAATATCTGCAGTACAAAAAAAGACATCAGAATCTTT
>JBFJMG010000130.1:0-3056 GCA_041634015.1 Nitrosopumilaceae archaeon | reverse complement strand
ATTACTGGATATCTGAGTTAGCGCCGGCAGCCATGGTAAGTACCGGTGAAGTAACTGCACCTGCCGTAGCAACAGGTGAAGACATACCCGTTTCTTTAACATTTGTAGAATCATCTGATTTTCTGACTTTGGCTTTTAATGCATTACCAGGGGAGCCTGACAACAACCCTACAATCGAAGCTAACGTTGGAGATAGAATTATTTTTGATGTTCAAAATGTGGGTAAATCATTTCATGCATTTGGTGTAACTGCCGATGAAGAAGGCTTCGGCGGAGTTTTTCCTGGCTCTGAAATTGCCAGTCCTAACAACCCACTAAAACCAGGTGAAGGAGGAACTTCAGAATTTGTTCCTTCTGAAGAGGGTATCTATTATTACATATGTACAGTCCCTGGACATAGAGAACAAGGCATGGTCGGGCAAATTGTAGTTGGAGCAAGCGAGGCAGCCCCAAGTGGAGTTGCAGCACCACCTACTGGTGTGCATCATGACTTTGATCTAAACTTTGTTGAATCTTCTGATTTCTTGACTCTGGCATTTAACGCACTTCCTGGTGAGGAGGGAAACAACCCAGAAATTCGAGTAAATTCTGGCGATGAAATAACAGTAAGATCGGCAAATATGGGTCGTTCATTTCATGCATTTGGAGTTGTTACAAACCCTGAAGATCCAAATAGTGTTGTATGGGATTCAGCAATAGCTTCGGCATCTAATCCACTAAAGCCAGGAGAATCTGGTGAGGTCACATTCATTGCAGGAGCACCTGGAAAATACAGCTACATTTGTACCGTTCCAGGCCACGTTTTACAAGGAATGGTAGGAACATTTATCGTAGAATAAACTTGATTCTAAAATATCTCTCATTAGCATCACTAATTATTTTGTATGCCCTAATGTTTATCGGAGGATATATCTCAGCAGCGGGTTTGGGTCTGACGTGTCCTGATTGGCCACTTTGCCCAAATGGAATATTTCCTAATGAGGAATATTTTATCGAATGGACACATCGACTCATAGCGGCAACTACTGGAACTTTGATTATTGCAACAACTGTTGGAACCTGGATAAATAGAAATTCCGAACGGAAAATGAAACTAACAAGTAGCCTTGCAGCGATTTTTGTCGTAACTCAAATCACATTAGGGGCAATAGTCATTGACCTAAAATTACATGCTGTTACTGTGGCAATACATTTGGGAATTGGAATTTTGTTGTTTGCTATGGTCCTCCTAACCACATTATTTGCCTTTAGATTAGGCAAGCGCTCCATTGAAACTAAAATTTAACTCGTTTGATAATTTTTGGTAGATAAATATATCCAATCACCACAAACATTGTAATTGCCCCAATGGTTATAGCAACGATAAACACATAACCAAATGGGCTTTGCGTACTCATGTTAAAGGTATAAGTTAGAACTCCTTGAGCACCACTCATGTCATATAGATCAATTTTGAAAATATGATTTCCTGGATTCTCAAAAATAAAGTCAGTCTCCCAATGAGAACTATCTATTGATTGGGGCAAGTATGCATCTATTTGCTGGTCATTGAAAAAAATCCTTATCCCCATTGTAAACCTCTCAACCTCATTAAAATCACCATCAGTAACTCTAATTAGAATTTGAGATTTTTCTCCAATCTGTGGAAATTCTGGAAGTGTGGCTACTTGTACCCTATACCCGCCAATAAACTCTTCAGCCGAATTAAAAAGAGAGTGGGCACCTACTTCTGAAATCAACGGGATCGCTAATATTATCATCAAAAAAATAAAAAAAGTCCTAAAATTCATCGTGATCCACATTGATTTTTCAAGAATATATTGTAAATGAAATTTTAGGAAATAATTGACAAAACCTTTAAATCCAGACTTTCAAAACTAGCTTTCGTGACTTTAGTAAGTAAATCAATTGATATTAAAACTCCAGTTGATAATGTTTTTACTTATTTTGCAAGACCAGAGCATGTTTCTGACCAAATCAAAAATGACGCAGTAGGCATGACAGTTGTACCCATGGATATCAAGGCTGGTATGGGTGTTGGGACAACATTTAGGATTATTGGTGACTTTAGTGGTAAACGCCTTGAATGGGATTGTGAGACAATTGAATTTGAGAAAAATGAAAAGATATCTGCAAAGCAAATCGAAGGCCCATTTAAGAGATGGCAAATTACAAATGAATTCAAATCATTAGGTGAAAACCTAACCAGGGTAACCATGACAGTTGACTATGAAATGCCCTTTGGTCCACTTGGAAGTATCCTAGATAAGGCAAAATTTGCAAAATCTGCAGAAAGAGGTATGGAAACAGCACTTTACAATGTTAGAGGATTGTTAGAGGGAAATGGCTCCATTCCAGTTTACATTACATTAGAGGCATATCAAAAACTACTTGCTGAAAAGAAAAAAATGAATAACGTTCCAGTCTCTACTGTACTTACTGCAATTCTAGAAAAGTATAACGAATTAGAACCAAAAATACAAAACTAGAAATTTTTTAATCAACGTTAATAACGACACTTGTTTTTGCTAATTTTATTGGGTCTATGGCTCAGCCAGGTAGAGCGCCGGACTCTTAATCCGGCTGTCGAGGGTTCGAATCCCTCTAGACCCGCTTTAAAGAATTTATTATAATTTTCTAACTAAAACAAATCTAGACTTTTCGGGATCGATATCCTCATGCATCTCTACGTTACTGATAATTTTTACCTTATAGTCCATCCATTTTTGAAAAATGTTATGATTGTAAAAGAAATTTCTCTTTTTATTCTCTTTACTTGTTCCTTCTAGCAATTCACAGGTTACAATATATTTTGATGAAACTCTAAATAATTCCGCAAGGGCTAGCTTTAGGTTTTCCTCATCCAAGTAATTCAAAACCTTGTGGGTAAAAACCAATTCCACTGAAGAATCCGGTAATGGTATTTTCGTAATAGAACCGTTTTCAAAATTAAAAGTTGGATATTTTTCTCTGGCCTTTTCTAAGGCATATTCATTGAGATCTATTCCTATGACATCAAAGTTTTCAGGAAACGCTTTTAGATCATTTCCTGTATT
>JBFJMG010000129.1:0-3057 GCA_041634015.1 Nitrosopumilaceae archaeon | reverse complement strand
GATTTGCATAATCAACAAAATACACAAAATGAACCAATTGTTTTTGCACTACAATCAATGCGAGTAGCCTCACTTGAAGCGGTTCACTCTGCCACAGAACATGTTACATTCTCGCAGCTAACTGATTTGCCAATAGACCATAGCTCAGGCGAACTAAAGATAATGAAAGAAAAAATAAACGACTTTGAAGAATCCTTTGCAAACTATGAAAATTTGCTTGAAAATCATCCAACCAAAGATTCCCTAAGTCAAGAAATTCGTTGGAAATGGAATGAACTGCTAGTTTTGATTAACCAGGTAGTAGATTTGCCTCAACAAGACCTTCGCCAGGTGGCAATTGCTGAAAAAATAGATGAATTAAAACAAACAGAGTATGATCTCTTTGAGTTAATTGATACTGCCCTACAAAATGAGCGACAAGAAATCAAAAAATTAAATGCGATAATTACAAACGAAATAACAACTCACATAATTTTCACCATCCTACTAGCAGTAATCACAGGTTTTGTCGTCATTGTACTTGGAAAAAAGACTTCTGACTCCATTACAAAACCAATAAACTATATCCGTGAAGCCACTCGAAAAATCGCCCATGGAAACATAACCCAAAGTTTTCCAAACAAGTTCGCAAACGAACTGGATGAGCTAGCACAAGACATCAGCAAAATGGGAAAAGAAATTCAAGAAAGCCACGATCAAAAGGTAAAATCTGAAAAAATGGTTGCAATTGGGCAGCTTTCTGCTAGGCTAGCTCATGATTTGAGAAATCCATTATCGATTCTACAAGCAACTATCGAAATTATGCAATTACGGAACAAGACCACCTCTACTGAAAAAGATCAAAAAGATTTTGAACGCATGAATAGATCCATTGATAGAATTAACAATCAAATCGAGGATGTCTTAAATTTCGTTCGTGTAAGACCGACTCAAAGACAAGATGTTACCTTATCAAGCATAGTCAATGATTCCCTTGAACTATTAAAAATTCCAGAGGAAATGAAAATAATCAAACCAACAGATGATGTAACAATTAACTGCGACAAAAAACAAATCGAAGTTGTTATGGTAAATCTAATTAAAAATGGAATAGAATCAATTCCTGATAATGGAACAATTACAATAAACTATCACGATTCAAAAGAAAATCATGTAATTGAGGTACAAGATTCTGGCAAAGGAATTCCTGAGGATAAAATCGATAAAATATTTGAGCCATTATTTACAACCAAAAAGACAGGAACGGGTTTAGGACTGGTAAGCTGCAAAAATATCATAGAAAACCACGGAGGAACACTAACAGTGCACAACAACCCAACAACTTTTTCAATCATTTTACCAAAGAAGATCAAAACCGAATTTGACACTTTGGGCAGTTTAGATAAAAAAGAAACAATGCAAAAACACTAGACTTTTTCAAAGATTATATAACAAGGGATAACAATTATGATGGTATGCGAATCTCTAAAAAATTAGTCAAAGCACTCAACGATCAAATTTCTCTCGAAGCAGATGCATCAAACTATTATTTGTCAATGGCCTCGTGGGCTGAGATTACCGGCTACGAAGGTGCTGCAAGTTACTTTTATGCACAATCTGATGAGGAGCGACAACACATGCTAAAAATTATTCATTTCCTAAACGTAAACGGCGTTGCTGCATTAATTCCTGCAGTAAAACAACCTGTAAAGCACTTTAATTCCTTTGAGTCTCTTTTTAAAATCGCACTGAAAAATGAGCAAGCAGTAACAAAGGCAATTAATAAAATGACGGAGCTTGCCCAAAAAGAAAAAGACCATGGAACATTCACATTCTTACAATGGTTCGTAAATGAACAAATGCAAGAGGAGCAAAAGTTTGAGACTATTCTGCAAAAATTCGACCTAATTGGCAGAGACAAACTTGCAATCAATGAAATAGACAAATCTCTGGCAACTGGCGCAGAGGACCCTGCCCCAGCCAACTAATTTTAGCCAAAAGCCTTGGTCATTTTTATAAAAATTGAGACTACTCCCATATAGAAAACGGTCGCAATGCCTTCTGATACTAAAGATGCCAGGTACGGCTCAAAGTCTATTCCAAGAAAGTAAAACTGCAAAGACCACCTAACTGAAATGTAGACAATTTCTCCGACTCCAAATGAGGATACTAGTTTTGTAATTTCTCGGAGAACTAGTTTGGTCCCCATTGTTTTGTAACGGTTTTTATTCTCAAAATAGAAAACCGATCCAAAAATTACAAAAAACACTACATATCCTACCACCATGGTATAAGTTGTATTTAGATAATCTTCCTGATCTGCAAGTGCTTGGGCTACTAAAGCAGATGCAACCGATGATATGGCAAAACAAATCAGAAATGTACGGTTAATTTTTACCAATTGTTGGTTTTGTTTCATGATTTAGTGTTAGAGTTTCTTAAAAATAAACCAAGATACATGATATTTGGAGAATTTTGCGCATTTTTAATTCATTTTATTAAAAAATTACGGACAAAACTACGCAAATTTACATAACTGATAGGCAAATCCAATTTAACCAAATCCTTTAGAAAATTAAAAAAAGCCACAATAACTAATTGGCGGCAAAACGATCAACTAAAAGACGAACTAAAAAACGAACCACAAAGACTAGAACAAGCAAAAAGCAAGCTACAAAAAGACGTACTAGAAAGACAACAAGACGAGCATCCAAAAAAAGACCATCTAAAAAACGAACTACAAAAACAAGAAAAACTACAAAACGAGCCAAGAAACGAACTACAAAAAGACGAAGTACTGGTAAAAAATTATCGTATCGTGTAAGAGAAATTCCTGTTAAAATGATAACTGTTTGGAAAGAAGCTCAGGCCCGAACACTGGATAAAGAAGGAATTCGTGAGCTTGCAAAATCAATTAGAAATGAAGGACTGCAAAATCCCCCAATGGTCCAAAAAGAGGGAAAAGGTGTTTATCTTTTGATGTCTGGCCAGCGGAGATTAGCAGCATTAAAACTACTTCGATACAAGAAAATACCTGCCCTTGTTTTAGCAAAAGGATTTGATTTAGAAAATGCAAAG
>JBFJMG010000128.1:0-3059 GCA_041634015.1 Nitrosopumilaceae archaeon | reverse complement strand
CGGATCGGTTGCTTTGGGTTCTTTATTTTCAATAGGTTCTGAAATGGGCGGCTCCTCAGATTCATCTGTAGGTTCCTCAGCTTCGGGGGTTGTTGCAAAATCAAAGGTAGCATTAATTTCAGACTCGCCATAAAAAGCACCTATGGAATAGGTTCCTTCTGTTTTGAAATTAACACCTGATTTAACTAAAAAAGAGACTGAAAACTCCAAGTTAGAATCAATTTCTCCAAAGTAAAATCCTGCTGGAACATCAAATGGATCATAAATCCCGATTAGTACAGAAGGCTCCTCTACAGCAGAAACAATACCAGAGATAATTACAAAATCATCGTCATAGTATGTTGGTTTATCAGTTACAAGAACTACAACTTCTGGTACAACTGGCCCAATTTCCAAGATACTCTGCTCAGGTGGAGCCGAGCCGGATATTTCAAAAAAGGTTTCAGTCTTTAGTTTTCCATATTGTAGGTTAATGGTATACAACCCCGGTTTGTCATAAAACGGTGAATCTAGTGAAAATGATCTTAAAAATGAGTCATCCTCTTGGATTTCAACTGTATTTGCAGTCAGAATTTGGTTATCTGGATCATAGATACTAATTGAGATAATTGGCATCTTTTTTTCTGGAACAAAACCCGTTAGGATTAACTCTTCTCCGGTTTTATATTCAACTGCATCAGTTTCAACAAAAATCTCGTTATAGTCCTCTGAATACGCAGTAATCATGCCAGCCGGTAAAAGACCTAATAGCAAAAGTAAAACAAATTTTAAATTCATTTTATTGGTTTATTTTTGATTTTTGTATATAATAATGACGTAGAATTTGTACCCTTTGTGAAAAAATTACTGTATCGTGATTTCTTTAGAAAAAGGAGGTGCCAATGGGATTGAACTTTCCAAAGAATCCCAAACAAAGGCCTCAATGGTATAACTGCCTGATTCTTTTGGAATCCATGATTGGGAGACTTGTAAATTTTGAACTTCTTGTAACTGTCCTTTAATCCAGGATAATGAAACTACCAGTCCTTCTTGGTCTAAAATTTGAAATAAAAACACAAACTCCTGCCCAAAATTGAGCTGATTTTGGATTTGTCCCACTATCTGGAGCTGGTCGTCTGCATTAAATTCTTGAATCTCGGCTCCCATAGAATTTGATATGTAAAGGTCTTCAAGGACCAGGCGGTCCAACGGAGGCACATTAAGCTTGTAATCAGATTGGGCAAAAATTTCCAGATCATCTGCTACGGTATAAGGTGGGGGAAGCGTGTGGTCATCATAAATGGCATAAATTGTATCACCTGGTTTTGCAAAGAGTCTGTTTCCGCTAGATTCCAGGGTTTGTGTAAAGTAAACAGTTGCCAAAAACAAACCGGAATTTTCAGAATTTTCAATCCCAGCAACTAGAATACCAGCAGCATCAGAGTCCGAAGTAATTTTAATTCGAACTTGATCTACTGATTCTGGATTAAGATTCATGTCACGATCTACAACTCTAATTGTGGCTTTTTGGCTTGAAGTGGACGGATTCTCTATAAACGATACCTCCCCCAACGCCCAGCTAATAAGTGCAGATTCTGTAAGCACCACATCCTCTGCGAACTTGAAAGAGATAGTAATAGCACCATCTCTTTTTGTTTCTAGAAATCCATTGGTTGGACCATTTCCTGAGGTTCTTGGGTTGGTGTCTATAGAGCCATCTCCATCAGCGTCGTGAGAAAAACCTGTAAGTGTAACTTCACCTACAAATTTTCCCGTATTAGGTCCAGTCTCTGCTAGCTTGTAGGGTTTAAGAAAGTGATCACCTGTTGAAATTTTAATAAAATGACTTTGCTCTGAGCCAATTGTATCAATACCATTTCTGTTCTCATTCCAACTTGGTGCTAAAATTGTAATTGTAACTTTTTCAGTCCAAGAATACATTGGTCTGTCAGTAAAGATTGGCGCATAAGGCTTATAGTAATCGGGACTTCCTTGTGCAAATGCAGGAATTATTGAAAACACCAAAAACATTGCAAGAATATGACATATCCACATTTACAACCCATGTTGAATGTTTTGTAGATTTATGTTTTGGTTGGAATTAAATTATTTAGAACTAGATAGTTCTAACTTTGTTTATGATTTTGAAAACACTCGTTACAATAAACTGGCCTATCTTCTTTTGGTTTAAATGGAATTTGGCATTCATTGTTGCAGTCAGCGCAGGTTGCTGTGAACATTTCCCGCGGTCTATCGCCCCTTGAGCCTCTACCAAATCTAGAACCTCTGTCATTTCTTCCAAACCGTGATCCTCTACCAAATCTAGAACCGCCACTTCGTTCTTGTGGTTTATGATTTTGAAAACATTCTCTACAATAAACGGGTCTATCGTCCTTTGGCTTAAAGGGAATTTGGCATTCATTTTTGCAATCAGCACATGTCGCTGTAAACATTTCCCTTTCACTATTAAACGGCAATTCTTTCTAAAAATTGGAGATTCTGTGCTGTAATTAAACCATTGTAAAATAATTTTTTGAATTAAAATTAAAGGTCCGTTTTGAATCCTTTTTTCTAGTATTATTCCTAGAAATTTGGTACTATTCCGTTTAAGGCCAAATTTCATCTTTGGGCAAAAAGGTCAAAAAATAACGGATTTTAAGAAAATTTATGGGTTTTTTGAAGGATGGGTTTTTTCAAGAACTTCAAATGAAAAGGATTCTTTGAGATTTTTTAGGCGATAGACCTGCCATTGGTTTATCTCATCTTCTCTGAAACAAATTTGATCATGTACTTGTTCTAAGGTTTTTGCACCACAAATGCGGCATATTTGCTGTATTTTTGCCTTACATTTTGCACACATTGCATAATTTAGCAATAAACCGCCACATCTCCTGCAAGATTCATCTGGCAATACAAAGACCTCAGAATTTTACCTCTAAACCCTGCGGATTTGCCATGACCTGATTCGGAATCTGTTGGTTACTGGCGTCGTAAATTATTTTTTTTTCTAGGAGCTTTGAGTATAACATCTTGTGGGACTGGTTTCTTTCATTAATTTTCAACATTTTCACCTCATTGTT
>JBFJMG010000127.1:0-3067 GCA_041634015.1 Nitrosopumilaceae archaeon | reverse complement strand
GTTGATCTTTTTGCTAGTCCTGCTATGTTAAGGCCTGCATATTTTTTACAGGTTTCTTTAGTGGGATCACTCAGATGTTTATAGGGAATTTTGAATTCTTCGACAAATTTTTTCTGATCCTTTACTGAATCAATAGAAATCGCAAACAACACTGAATCTGTAGATAAAATGTCTTGATACGCTGAAATCACACTTTGGGCCATCTTGTATACTTTTTTTGAAGGGCACGCAAAGAGATGATTTTTTGGATAAAAACAAAGAACAACATTATTTTTCCCCTTAAAGGAATCAAGTCTAATAGTAGAATCATCATTTGCAGTTAACTCAAAATTAGGTGCACTCTGGCCTTCGTTCATACCATTATTGGGAAAACAATTGTGCTTAACAAATCTTGCTGTGTTTGTGGTAAGAGAATTTATACAATAATGCAATAAACAAAATAAATTGGATTTTTCAATTTTTGAATCAGAATCTTTTGTTATAGGATATTATGTCTTGACCGTAGGGGTTTCCTTGCTATTAGTTAAGGATACAAAAAAACGTATTTTAGGTCTTGTAAGCGGCATAAGTTCAATTAAATATGCACCGTTAAGTTTTGCCATTATCATATCATATGCGTTTTTTGGTTTTGAGTTTTTTGATAGTATTCCTATTTTGAATTGGAGTTGGCTTGGATACAATATTGCATATGGTCCCTTTGCTGAGCAGGGAATTTGGGGAATTTTGCCGTTTATTCCGCTGTTAATTTACATGTTTATTCACATTAATTATATCGAGGAATTTTATTTTCGCAAATCAAAAAAAATGGTGGTGGTTTGGGCCTTGATGCATGTTGCAATGGGAATTAAGGTACATACTGCACTAATTTTATTGCCAATAGGATTTTTGTTCAAGTACATTTACGACAAGAAAGGTTTGGAGCACTCTTATGCGATGCATTTTGCGACAAACATTTTGGTTGTTTTATCGCTTTTTCTTTCGTTTGTCTTTTAGTCTTGGTTTTTGTGTTAGAAATACCCATCCAAAAAAACCACCCAAACAGAGATTAATTACTCCAAGAAATGTGATCATTAATGTGTTTGAATGAAGACCCATTAAAATTCCGACTATAGCTGTTCCAAAGAACATGCCCATTAGAACCTTGAGCTTTTGACGTGGAATGTATTTCATTGCTTTTTTTGCGTTAACTTTGGCTATAAAAAGTGACGCTGAAAAAACTGAAAAACTATTCCGATAACACTTTAAACCTTCAAGAATTTCAATTTATTTCGTGCCAATGTAGCTCAGCCTGGCTAGAGCATTCGCCTTGTAAGCGAAAGGTCGAGGGTCCAAATCCCTCCATTGGCTTGATTTTTTATTGCATTCACTCAGAATTGCGATTTTAGTGGCAGATAATCAGAAAATGTGGAAAATGAATTTTGATCAGATTGCTGAATTGGTTCAAATCCCCAAGCTTGAACTAAAAAGAAATAACCTATTCCCATTGCAGCAAACATTAAGATTAGAATCAAAACAAGATTTACCAATTCCTTAACCTCAGATTCGTATTAGAACGACTCACATATTTACTTTCTATTTGATAAATCTTAAACGTATTATCGTTTAAGCAAAATGATTTATTTTTCATATTATTGAATTTGTGCATCAATTTTGAGAACATTTGTCATACTATACATTGCAGGGCACTTTTGCTGTGCAAGGTCTAGTAACTCTTGTAATTTTTGTTTATCTGCGTTTTCACTTTGCGCGTTAATTTTGAATTCAATTCCTTCGCTAATTGGCTCATCGGCAACATCAAAGGTCTTTGCAAAATTGATATTACAAGCTGTATTTACGTCAAGTTTTGTTAATTTGATTCCTTTTTGGGCTGCCAGTCCTACAAAAGTTCCAATAAAACATGATGTTATTCCAGCTATGCAGTATGCCATGGGGCCTAATCTTTTTCCTTTCCCACCAAGAAATGATGGTGAATCAATTTCGATTACTTCCTTTCCAGATTCAAATGGAAGTTCAGTTTTGAATTGAAAATCTTTTGTTGAATCCAAATTCCAATGACCTGAAAGTTTTACAGGTTTTTTAAGTGAATTTTTATCTTCTTTTGCATTTGTAATAGTTTGATTTACTTTGTCGAGATCTACATTATTTACGATATTTGTCATTTGATCTTATATGGGAGAAAACCCAATTATAACTATTGTAATTTAATTGTAAATTTTTTTTATATAATAAACTGCTTACCAGTTGGAAACGACTGGAAACCCTCTTAAGCTCGAAAACTTCAGCTGATTTATCGGCGAAAATTATTTGGTCAAATCACACATATTTCAATTTTATAATGGGGTAATTATTAATGAATGAAACTTTAGAAACGGTTGTCTTGCTCAGTGCATCTTTGGGTGTAATAGCCCATGTTTTGAATCATTATTTCAAATATCCTATAAAATACATTTTAGGTCTTAAAATGTAAGAAGTTTTTTTGCGAAAATAAAATAAAATTAAATTAGAAAAAAAATTGAAGGTGGAGAGTTTATCTCCTTCTTCTAGTAGAGCGTCTAGCAGTAGATCGTCTTCTTGCTGGAGCTTTTCGTCTTGCTGGAGCTTTTCGTCTTGCTGGAGCTTTTCGTCTTGCTGGAGCTTTTCGTCTTGCTGGAGCTTTTCGTCTTGCTGGAGCTTTTCGTTTTGCTCCGGCTGAACGACTCACCTTTCGTCTTCTTGAAGATCTTGCTTTACTAGCTGCCTCTGCTTTTTTTGCTGCATTACGTTTTCTTGTACGTGCAGCTTTCTTTGCTGCAGCACTACGTTGCGCTTTTGTTTGTGCGGCCATTAAATTTTCACTTGTGGGCTGAGTGATATATAGTAGAAGTCACTTGTTTTGATCCTATTGATGTAATTTTTTAAAGATAATTTTGTCAAGCGATCGTAAAGTTTTTTTCAACAGATCAGCATTTACAACAAAAACGGAGTAACAATGTGCAAATTCAGTGTTACAATGTGCAAATTCAGTGTTACAATGTGCAAATTCAGTGTTACAACGTGCAAATTCAGTGTTACAACGTGCAAATTCAGT
>JBFJMG010000126.1:0-3153 GCA_041634015.1 Nitrosopumilaceae archaeon | reverse complement strand
TTTGTGGATTATACTTTGCGATTCGTAATAAGATTGATTGTCCAGAAGAAATCATGGTGGAGGTCTGTTCTTCTGCAAGTTTTGGAACCGTTGCCATCACACCATCCCCATGCTAGTCATAAATATAGTTCTTGAACCATACCCAATTACAGCTACCATAGCTGCTATGCAGCCATATGAAACGGCTTTTTCATACGCTCGGCCCTGTTTTAATTCAATCAAAATTGTCCGAAGACCATTAAATCCATGGATAGATAAAAGGATTAAAATAATTTCAAGCATCCCAGCATACGGTAAAAATTGATAATTTGCAATCACATTCTCATATTGTAAAGATTCTGAAAATCCCTGTGTTAATCTCATGAGAATATGAACTGCAACTAAAGCAACGGCACCTAAGGCGGTCCCATAATGGATTTTCATAATTACACTTTCTTGCATTTTATTCACCAAACATTACTGCCAATCCATACATCATTGCAATCGCAGCTAATACTATGGACGAATAAATTGCGATTTTATGTCGAGAATTCTGAGAAAGTGGTTTGTATGGATAATCGGGTCTTCCAGGTTTTCCTACTCCTACGCCACCATGTCCTAGCATTACACGTATGCCGTTTGCTGTGTGAAAAACACACATTCCAATTACGATTGCCAGAATAATGTGTCCCTCAGTTGTTTGTGTAATTTCTAAGAAATCTTGCCATCCAACCTGTCCTCTAAGAATATTACTTGTTTCATAAATATGTGCAACAAAATATGCTAATAGCCCCAATCCACTTAAACGCATTAACAAATATGCTACTCTTTCAATTCCATATCTACCAGGATTTGCCATACCTTTGATCCCTTCTTTATTTTCGTCTAGTTCCATCAGTACTTCCTCTCCACTGGTTTGTAATTAGTTATTGTAACAGGATGTGTTTTCATTATTGGTTCTTTTGGACCAAAATAAGCAAGTGTGTGGTGTAAGAAGTTTGCATCATCTCTTTTTGGATAGTCGATTCTGGCATGTGCTCCTCGCGATTCTTTTCGATTCAAAGCTCCTATCAAAACCACTTCTGACACTCTTAACATGGAATCAATTTCCATGACATTGATAAAGTTGGTATTGTATTCTTTTGCAGAGTCATCTACATGTTTCCATGATAATTCCCTTAATTGTCTTATTTTCTTTAAACCTGTAATTAGATCTGCTTCATTTTTATAAACATAGGCTTTTTCGTTCATTGTATCTGTAAGCTCCTGTCTTAATTCATAAGGATTCACATCACCATTTCCATGGAAAATTTCATCATAGATCCTTTTTTCTTCAGAAGTTACCAAGTGATGGGGCCAAGGTGTAGCTGTAAAGTCTTTTTCTATATAATCGACAGCAAGAGAGCCAGTAATTTTTCCCCAGACTATACATTCGGATGTTGAATTGGCCCCTAGTCTATTTGATCCATGGACGCTATTACATGCAGCCTCTCCTGCCGCCCAAACTCCTTCGAGTTCTGATTTTCCATTAATGTTAGTATGAATTCCCCCCATCATATAATGACAAACAGGTCTAACATCAAGAAGGTCCTTTGCGGGATCTAATCCAGAAAATTTTATTGAAATTTCCCTTATTCCACCTAGTTTTTCTTTAATAACTTCATCCCCTATGTGACGAAGGTCAAGTTTGATGCAATCGACTCCAGTTTCATGTTTAAAACCTCGACCTTCTTTAATCTCGGTCATTATTGCTCTTGAAACAATATCCCGAGGAGCAAGCTCCATTTTTCCTGCTGCATAATTTTTCATAAACCTATCTCCATTTTTGTTTAAGAGATACCCGCCTTCACCTCTAGCCCCTTCGGTGATCAAAATTCCTGACGGTAGAATTCCAGTAGGATGGAATTGTACAAATTCCATATCTTTTAGTGCTAGCCCGGCTCTGTAAGCCATATCAAGGCCGTCAGGTGTTGATGAATATGCATAAGTTGAAAAACTGTATAACCTTCCAGCTCCCCCGGTTGCTATTATGAGTGCTTTGCCTTTTATTGAATAAAAATTACCAGTTCCAATTTCAATTGCTGTAATTCCTAAGAATCTTTTTCCGTCATGAATAATTGCAGTTCCAAACCATTCGTTAAGATATTCTATATTATCATATTTTTGGCATGTATCATAAAGAGTTTGCATTTCAAAAAAACCAACTTTATCAGAAGCGTAAGTTGCACGTGGAAAACTATAACCCCCAAAAGCTCGTTGTCCAATTTTTCCATCCTTTCTACGGGACCAGGGCATTCCCCATCTTTCAAGTTGATAAATTTCGTCTGGCATTTCTTTGCAAAGTCTCTCGGCTACATCCTGATCAGCTAAAAAATCACTTCCTTTGACTGTATCATAAATATGAGATTCGATAGAATCACCTTCGGCCTCAAAGATGACAGCAGCCGTTCCACCCTCAGCTGAAACAGAATGAGACCTCATAACTTGGACCTTTGAAACTATTCCAATTTTGATCTTGGAATTTTTTCGAGCGGCCTCAATAGCCGCTCGTAAGCCCGCCAATCCAGATCCACAAATTATTAAATCGTACTCAATTGACTCAACCAATTTCAGTCAAACGTCGATTGACGAGAGTTATAAATGCAGTATCATGGTTTTGTATCGAATAGTTAATATATATCGCTAGTGATATCACTAGCGATGATTTCTGATTGGTTCCAGAGGGTTGGTAGTTCGGTTCCAAGAGGGTTTTCAAGATATTTTATTTTAGAATTATTAAAAAAGAAGCCACATACAGGAAAGCAGATTATTGATCATGCGGTTGAACAAAGTCAGGGAGCGTGGAAACCCTCACCAGGTTTAATCTATCCATTGTTAGGTAGATTGTTGGATGAGGGTTTGGTGGAAGAAACAGATGATGGAAAATATGAGATTACAAAAAAAGGAAAAACAACTGCAGCCGATTTGGATAAGATAAATGAGATCGTAAAGAAACAACTGGAAGTTATTTTCCGCGTAGGAAATGTGGGTAGATTTGTAGCCATGGATCTGTTAGATAAAATTTTCACAATGGGTGGGCTTCTAAGCTCAAATGCGGTGAACATGACAGATCAGGAAACTAAAAAATATAGAAAATTTCTAGAATCAGAGTTACAAAAATTAAATGAGATATCT
>JBFJMG010000125.1:0-3224 GCA_041634015.1 Nitrosopumilaceae archaeon | reverse complement strand
TTATCAGGGTGACGGGACACCTGGAAGGAAACTTTTGGATACTGGTAAGGTATCAAGTGGGGGAAAAGACGTCAAGGTTTCTGCCGAAGTGAGACAGTTTGAGTTTTCAGGACATTCTGATCGAAATGACCTCTTTGAGATTGTAAAGAAAATTAAAGGAAACCCCAAGGTCTTGACAATTCATGGGGATCCCGATTCATGTGTGAAATTTGCCGAAGAGATCCATGAGCGTTTTGGACTGGAGGCGCATGCTCCAGTGGCAGACGAATTAATTCAAGTGTAATATGCTTGCCATAGAACCAATTGATTTAGAAAGTAGTCTTAACAGCGGCCAGGTCTTTTTATGGGAAAAAATTGAAGATGTTTGGTATGGAATTGATGGCCATAATGTTTTAGCCATCAGAGATAATCCTTTGAGAATAAAGTCATTTCACGATAAAGCAAGTGATTTTTTTCGTAGGGATGATGATTTTAAAAAAATTTTTGATACAGTAAATAAAGATCCTCAAGTTTCAAAGGCAATAAGACACTGTCCTGGTTTGAGAATTTTGCGCCAAAATCCATTTCAATGCTATATTTCTTTTATTGTTTCATCGAATTCAAATATTCCACGGATCCAAAGAATGCTGCAAAATCTTTGCCGGACATTTGGGGAAAAAATTGTTTTTGATGAAAAAGAATTTTACTTGTTTCCGAAACCTGAAAAACTTTCGCTAGCGACAAGAAAAGATCTCTCAGAATGTGGGCTAGGATACAGGGCCGAATTTGTAAAAAAAGCATCAGCAGATGTTGTTTCGGGCAAAATAGACTTTGATCATCTAAAAAACTGTGACTATTTTGAAGCAAAGGAATCACTTTTGGAAGTTCACGGTATTGGGAGCAAGGTTGCTGATTGTATTATGTTGTTTTCATTAGAAAAACTTGAGGCATTCCCCCTAGATAGATGGATGTTAAGGATTTTGCAAAAATATTTTTCAGAAGTAATTGAATTTGAAAATAAAACAATTACTGAAAAAAAATATTCTGAGATTCATAAAAAAATTGTAAATCATTTTGGTCCGTACGCAGGATATGCCCAACAATTTCTTTTCAAAAGGGAAAGAGATGTAAACCAAAAAAAATGGTTGTAAACCCTTATTATGGAAAATCTTTTCCAAATTCTTGGGCCTGTAGCTCAGCATGGATAGAGTGTTGGACTTCTAATCCAATGGTCAAGGGATCGAAGCCCTTCGGGCCCGCTTTTATCTACAAAATTATTTATCTGCATCAAAAAAGCTAAATGAATATGAAAGATATTGAAATTTCGTTAGATACCCAAACCATTCATCCGTTTAAAGAGTTCAAGGGAATGGTTAAGGTAGGTTTTCCCGGTAGATTCGATGGTGTTGTAATTAATACTCAGATTTTAGGCTCAAATGATCTAATCATCTACAAATCACAAAACGGTAAAAAAATATCAAAACAGGTATCGAGGCTTTTTATTAGTAAAGATAACATGCCTCAAAATACAGCAGAGTTTTCAGCAAGTATCGAATTTGAGCCAAAAGAGATTCACGATGTGAAATTTAGAGCATCCATTATTGAACAACATAAAGAAATTGAAAATGACGTTATTTTTGTAAAGTTTTGTTCCTAGAATCTTTGCTTTGTAATTTCTAAGGTACCTGTCATCCAAGGATGGGGTTGACAGTGATATGTAATTACATGAGATTCTGTGAAGAGAAATTCGTATTCTTCACCAGGCATTATCACACCATTTGAGCCAAATGGACCACTATAAGCATCCTCAGCACGATGATCTGGTGTTACCGTATGCGGGGTATCATCAACATTATGCCAAATTACATGGTTATCAATTCCGAGTTGGATGTTTACTAGTTTTGGTACATAGTTATCTTGTTGCTCTGGGTTTGCAGATCCAACAATAATGTCAATGTTTGTTTCCGAAACAGGATGCAGTACATGTTCATCCACTGAGGGTTTTTCAAGAGATTCTGGAAGGTAATAAGATTGAAAAAATACAATTCCTGCAACCAAGCCAACAATTACTGTGAAAACTCCAATACCATATGCATGACTTGTTGTGGCAGTACTCAATTAGCTTTCTTGTCTCTAAAAGTCTTATAAAGGTTATTTGAGATTTTTTTGTTTTAGGGTTTTCTGATATCTGATGACCCTAGTGTCGGATCTCTATTGATGTCTTGGGGAAGATCAGCCTTTACTTGCGGTGTTGGAGTTTGCTGTGGTATTGCTTGGGGTTTTTCAGCACCACCACCTTCTTTTGAATCAGGTCCTGATAATTGTGGCTGGTCAGTTGTTGGTAATTCCACAAGTTCCTTTGGTCTTTCTTCTGCGAGTGGAGCAGGGGGTGGAGGAGGTGCATTTTTGGCCTGGTTCATACTGTATCTATACACATGGAAGAAGGCAGCAAATACAAACAGTATCAATCCCACAAAGAATAGTGAAATGTTTTTCATTCCTGCAAGTGATGCGTTATACGCTGATATGTTAAGGAATACCTGAAATGCTATCAATCCTACTAGAATCCAATTTAGCCATTTATCAGTAAGATTAATTTCAGCAACTTTCTTTGGCCCCTGTTCTTTTGCAAGCTTTGCCTTACGTTCGGCTTCTTTTGCCATGTGAATCATCATATAGCTAAATCCAAACCCAAGTGGGACAAGTAGTATCATCACAGAATACAAAAAGATTGGATCAATGACTAGTCTTTCGACTAAAGGAAGGGTAGTATCTGCTGGAATGTAGAATCCCCAATAAGTTGTCACAATAATTTGCGCAATTCCAGTTATTCCAAAGGCCGTAATTATTGGGCGATCTTTCCAAGAGAATTTTTTGTATCTATCAATGAATGGAATTAAAAGCAACGCGCCAATGAATAGACCTGGCCACAAAACACCTGTTACGAACTTGTCGTACTGTGTCCTCAAAAATGCATACAAGCCTGTAAGGTACCATTCTGGGACTGTAATCCCTGGCGGCACCGTGGGCTCGAACTTGAATCCAAGATCAATTGGAAACACTCCACCGGTAATCAAAATTGCTCCTGCTATTGCCATCACCATTGGTACATCAAATACGAGGAATCGTGGGAAGTGAACTACCATTAGCCCCAACATTACGAGAGGTAAAATGAAGACATGCTGAGCATAAAATCGTAAGACAAAGTCTGAAAACCCAGCCCCAAACATCGCATCACGTATAGT
>JBFJMG010000124.1:0-3242 GCA_041634015.1 Nitrosopumilaceae archaeon | reverse complement strand
TAGTCTTTTATGAAAAAGAAAAAATTCCATTACAATTAAAAGAATTTAGTAAACTTGCAATGTGGCAGCTAGTCCAGAGAAATCATGCAAAAGAGTTTGCAAAAAAACATGGAATCGAAACCTTCTATCTTGGCAACGGACAAGGGTTGGTTGGTGCAATAGGCGCAATTTCGTATGATTTTGAGGATCATACCATGGAACTACTCAGTTATAGACAAAGATCGAAATTTGGTACAAAAAGAGAAATTCAAACTGATAGCGTAAAAAAAATGCAACAACAGACCTATCCGTATACCTTCAATAGTTATGACGATAAAAAAAGAAGAATACTAATCACTCCCCATGGCCCAGATCCGGTCTTCTTTGGAATAAGAGGTGAAAGCCCAAGTTCATTATTACATGCGTCTAAATTAATCAAAACAAAAGAACGTCCTGAGGGTTACCTTTTATTCAAATCAAATCAAGGAACATCAGATCACCTAAAAAACAAACTTGATTTAGAAAATCTAAAACCATATTCGTCTGGAACGATTACTGGATTTGTTTCAACTGAACCCAAAATGCAAAAAGGTGGACACGTATTTTTTTCGATTCGTAATAAAGACAAAGAAATTTTGTGTGCAGTCTACAAGGAAACTGGGTTTTCAAAATTTGTTTTAAATCTAATCAAGGGTGATAAGATTTGCGTTGGAGGCGGAATAAGAAAGGCTTCCAAAAATCATAGTCGGGTTCTTAATGTCGAATTTTTCAAAATAATTAAACTCGCGACAAAAATTATTCCCACCAATCCCTATTGCTTTGAGTGCAAGAAAAAAATGAAGTCCAAGGGTCAAAACCAAGGATACCAATGCGTAAAATGTGGAAAAAAATCTAAAAACAAAACTGGACAAAAAATTCCTAGGCAAATAAAAAAGAAGATGTATATTCCAATAATTTCAGCTCATCGGCATCTAACTAGGCCTGAACAAAGAATCGGAATAAAAAACAAGGAAACCAGATTCAATCAATCGTTGCCTTGGTTTTGTGTTTTTTCAAATTAATAGCGGGGAGTAGATTTGAACTACTGATTTGCGGGTTTCTCATCATAGTGATTATGAGCCCGCCGGGATGACTTTGCCCTAATGTAGTCTGACTTCCCCACCCCGCTGTTCTCTCAAAGCTAACGTGCCGTATATACGCTTTATCAAAACTTGAAAGTAATTAATAGGAATTGACAAACCCAACACCTCATGGATAAACGATTAAGAATCGCCGGAATTATTGGCGCACTAATAATTTCAATTGTTATTATTACCTCTCCGACTCAAAGCATTCCTATACCTGAACCTGCTAGTAAGACAGGAAATGAATCAATCGAAGTCATTGCAACTAATCTTGAAAAACCTCGTTCTATTGCAATTACTGAGGATAAAATTTTTGTTACAGAAAAAATTGGTAGATTGCGAGTCGTTCAAGATAATCATTTACTTGATGATCCCTTGATTACTTTGAGAACGGCAAACGTCTTTGATGGAGGACTACTTGGAGTTTCTGTCCATCCAGATTTTTCAAATAATCATTATCTTTATGTTTTCTATACTTATGAGGATGAAGCTGAATTATGGAATAAAATAATTCGGATCACAGAATCTGATAACAAAGCAAAAGACGTAGTAACAATTTTGGATAAGATTCCTGGCTCTCGGTTTAGTAATGGGGGATTTTTAAAATTTGGACCAGATGAGAAACTTTACGTTTCGACTGGTTCTGTATCCGATTCTAGTCATTTCTCACAAGATTTGAACTCACTTGCTGGAAAAATCCTTAGATTAAATGATGATGGTACCATACCTGAGGACAATCCATTTTCTAACTCACCTGTTTTTGCATATGGTTTTAGAAATCCACAAGGAATGGCTTGGGATGATTCTGGTAATCTTTACGTGACAGATTTGGGTCCAACCAAAAATGATGAGATTAATCTAGTAAAGGCAGGGAAAAACTATGGTTGGCCCGAAGTAGAATGCTCTGGGGACAAAAACTTTGTTGATGCACTTGTATGCTATGATCCAGGATTAGAACCTGGAGGAATAATTATTTACAGTGGAGATAAATTCCCACTAAAGGATCATTTGATTGTGGCTTCTCTTCGTGCATTTAATCTCTATGAAATAGATCTCGATGATATTAGCTTAAAATCACAACAAAGCATCCTTGGAGGATTGGGAAGAATCAGAGACGTAAATCAGGGCCCTGACGGCAGCCTTTATCTAATAACATCAAATACCGATGGAAAAGGTTTTCCGGATAGTCTTGATGATAGATTACTAAGGATTAGAAAATAAAATGGGCGATTCCTCTATCTCAAAATTCTTCGAAAAAGATCAAAAGGAACGTCTCCAAATTATTGGGGAATTTGCGGGTTTGTCCCAAGAAGAAATAGAAATAATCCAAAAATCAACGGGTGGTATTAATTTTGAAAAAGCAGACAATATGATTGAAAATGCAATTGGAATTTTTTCTCTGCCATTAGGAATTGCAACTAATTTTCAAATCAATAAAAAAGATTACCTTATTCCAATGGTGATAGAAGAACCTTCGGTGATTGCTGCTGCTTCAAAAGGTGCAAAGATTGCAAGAATTCATGGAGGCTTTGAGGCAAAAGCAGACGAATCAATCAGCATCGGTCAAATCCAGCTACTAGATGTAGACCCCCAAAAAGCTATTCGCAAAATAAAAGAATCCTCACAAAAAATTCTAGATCTGGCCAATTCCAAAAGCAACACCTTATCAAAAATTGGCAAGGGCGCAAAAGAAGTCACAAGCAGGGAGATTCACACAAATTCTGGTCCAATGCTGATTGTAGAATTATTGATAGACGTTGGGGATGCAATGGGTGCTAATGTTACAAACTCCATGTGTGAAGGAGTTGCCCCATTAATCGAGGAGTTAACCGGAGGAAGAGTCCTTTTGAGAATATTATCAAACTACTCTACCAAAAGAATGGTTAGAGCCAGTGCAACATTTGATAAAGAAGCTGTTGGGGGTGAGCAAGTAGTAGATAATATTATTTTAGCATATCAATTTGCAGCATTTGATGTTTATCGTGCAGTAACTCACAACAAAGGTATAATGAATGGAATAATTTCGGTTGCAAATGCAACTGGTCAGGACAGTCGTGCAATAGAGGCAGCAGCAAATGCATTTGCCGCAAGCTCAGGAAAATACAGATCCCTGACAGAATGGAGCAAAGACGAGGAGGG
>JBFJMG010000123.1:0-3274 GCA_041634015.1 Nitrosopumilaceae archaeon | reverse complement strand
TATGGTTCAAGAACTATATTTATGACTAGCATGGGGATGGTGTGATGGCAACGGTTCCAAAACTTGCAGAAGAACAGACCTCCACCATGATTTCTTCTGGACAATCAATCTTATTACGAATCGCAAAGTATAATCCACAAACAGATCATGATAAAAAATTCATGGAATTTCAGGTACCGGTAGAAAAATGGACTACGGTTTTGGATGCAATTCTTGAAGTGAAAAATCATTTTGACCACTCAATTGGAATTAGATATTCATGTAGACAGGCCACATGTGGCTCCTGCGGTATGCTAATTAATGGAAAACCTAGATTGGCATGTTTTACAAAAATAACCGAACTTAATTCAAATACAGTAACTGTGGAGCCGATGAATAACTTCCCAATAATAAGGGATTTGGCTGTTAAATTTGATCGACTTTTTGCAAATCATAATAAACTCAAACCCTTTCTAATCGCAGATGATACGGACGTACTAAACAAAAAAGAGCATATTCAAACTCCAGAAGAACTTGAAAGTTTTATTCAATTTGCAGGGTGTATAAAATGTGGGTTGTGTAATTCTGCGTGTCCAACCATGACTACTGATTCGTCTTTTGTTGGACCTCAAGCCCTTGCCCAAGCGTACCGATACGTAGCAGATAATCGAGATAAAGGTAAAAAAGAGAGATTAAAAATTGTAGATGATTCTCATGGGATTTGGAGATGCCACTTTGCTGGCTCTTGCAGTCAGGTATGTCCTAAGGGAGTTGACCCCGCAATGGGAATTCAACTATTAAGAGGATATCTCCTAGGATTCAGGTAAAACTACGCATTTGGTTTTTTTGGATTCGGACTATTGTTAACTTGATTATTAATTTGTTCTGCCATAAAATGGTTTGAAACATTTACCTTAACATCATCAATCCCTTCCACTCTAAGAAGATTATCGTGAACGTCCTGGCAAATCTTAAACCCAAAAACAGCAGGACAGAAGGGACTGGTAAGATGTAAATCTACCTTTACTTGATTTCCTTGAATATCTACTTCATCAATTAGTTCTAATTCAGTTATAGAAGTATTAATTTCGGGATCGACGATCTTTGAAAGTTCATCAAAAATTTTAACGCGCAATTGCTTGATGTCCTGAGTCATAAACAAAAAAGCATCGATGCTATATATAACCATTCAAGAATCTAATTTGTTGTATCGGTCACGTTTAGGAAAAAATCTCGATGAAATTACTTTGGACTATGTTTCATCAATTTCTGATGACACGGTGATTGCACAATATGATATTATTGGAAGCCAAGCCCATGTAATAATGTTAAAAGAAAAAAATATTATCACCAAAGGCGAAGCAAAAAAAATCCTTTCAGCATTAGAATTTCTAAAAAAAGAAAAATTTGATAAAAATAATGCATCAGAGGACATTCATGAACTAATTGAAATGTTGGTAATCAAAAAGATTGGCCCAGCAAGCGGTGGTAAAATGCATACTGCACGTTCCCGCAATGATCAAATTGCACTAGACACTCGAATGAAAATTCGTGATGATATTAGTATAATCTGTAACTGTTTACTAGATACGATTGAAGCCCTAGTATCACAAGGAAAAAAACATCAAAAAACAATAATTCCTCTATATACTCATCTTCAACAAGCCCAGGTTGGCACATTTTCTCACTATTTATTGGCACAAGCGGACTCTTTATTCAGAGATTTTGAAAGACTATCAGAATGTTATATGCGAATAAATCGAAGCCCCATTGGAGCAGGACCTATAGGAGGAACAAGTCTTCCCATTGATAGACAATTCACTGCAAAATTATTAGGTTTCGAGGGAATCGTTGAGAATTCAATAGATGCAACAAGTTCTAGAGACTTTGTTGCCGAATATATTGCATCGGCATCAATTCTAATGACAAACCTAAGCAGATTATCTGAAGACCTTATCATTTGGTCATCTTCAGAATTTAATTTCATCGAGTTAGCTGATCAATTCGCCTCACCCTCTAGTGTTATGCCCCAGAAAAAAAATCCAGATATCCTCGAATTAACAAGGGGAAAGACATCTGAGATAATTGGAAATCTAATGAGTATATTATCAACTCTCAAAGGGCTTCCAACTGGATATGGTAGAGACCTTCAACAAATTAAAACCGACATCTGGGCAACTTCGAAAACTACCATTAGTGCGCTAATAATAATAAAATCAATGATACTGACAATTACCGTAAATGAAAAAAAAATGAAACGTGCAGCTGAAAGTGGGAATTTAATAGCACTTGATGTTGCTGAAAAATTGGTTCAAAAAAACATCCCATTTAGAACTGCACACACAATTGTCGGGCGGCTAGTCCATGTTGCACACGATTCAAAAAAATCATTATCTAATTTGAATCCCTCTGAAATAAAAAAAATTGCTCGAGAAACCAAAACTGATTTTAAAATTATTTCTAATATTTTAAAATCAACAACGATTGCAACTTCATTGCAGGATCGGGTTTCACAAGGATCTTCTGGTTATTCTCAGCAAGCTAGAATGATTGAGAATAGACTGGAGAAAATTAATGATTACCGGACTCAAATGACAAAACGTGATAACAAATTAGCAGGGTCTCTGGGAAACCTATCTGAACTAGTAAGAGAATTAATAAAATAAAGAATTTTAATTTAGTTAGAAAAGCTTAATTTCAATTTTATTTTATTTAAAACGGTCTATCTCGCAAGAGATGACAATCACAATTACATCCAGGTTGACATTTCATTCTTTTACAGTCTGAACAGATTTTTTTATTCCAAAAAGGCGCAGTATTCATACAATTTATTGTGCTTGGAATAATATTAATTACATTATTATTTTGATTTTTTCAAAAATCACTATTAAGGTTTACCACTAATACAACACTGATCAATAAATACAATTTTAATTTCTCATCTTTGTTGATTGGTACACATCAAATCTATTTTGCAGTTTTATTTTCATTAATTTTATTGATTCCGATTCAAAACGGGTTTGCTCAAAATAATAATGATGTCAACCAAAACGCAGATAGCCCCTTCTTGGCATTTTTTAATTCGTTTTTAGAATTTTTCAATCTTGATATAAACCCAGAAGATTTTCAGGTTACTGAAGATGGTAAAATTGTTGATCTTAGGGAAGTAAACCTATCTACTGTCTCTGGCTTAACTGGTGATACTGGAGCAACCGGAGTAACTGGTGATACTGGAGCAACCGGAGTAACTGGTGATACTGGAGCAACCGGAGTAACTGGTGATACTGGAGCAACC
>JBFJMG010000122.1:0-3312 GCA_041634015.1 Nitrosopumilaceae archaeon | reverse complement strand
AATCACACTTAGTTTGATTGGTTCATTATACTCATCCTCAAATTTTTCCAAGATGACAGATGAGGTGAATTTTCCCATTGGGTAATATTTGTCGATAATATTCCATATTTTTGAACCAATTGAATCTAAATTGGGGGATTCTTGATTTTCCTCAATATTCATCAAGTCCATCATTTCAAAGATTTTGAGTATTTTTTCCCTGGTAACATTACCCTCTAATTTAATATCATATTTGGCCCCTTCAGAATCTTCCATACCTATCCGAATACGCTTCTTGGCCATTGTGATCAATTTGGCGAATCTATTAACAATTCAAATGATCCTACAAATTTTGTTAACAAACCCTGTTGTTAACTTTGACTGCGTGGCCTACGCTTGGCCTGTTTTTTGTTATTAACAAGCATTCTTTTGATATTATTGGTTTTAAAGATAATTTTATGCCTGGAGTGGAAATAAAGGGGTAAAAATCGGTTCTTAACACTGTTAACTTTGAAATTAACGCCTGGACTAGAAATTAGGGGGTTAAAAATGAGTTTTCTGGTATTTTCTTAACTCCAAATTAACTACTTGTTAACAACCAAAGATTTTCTACAACCCACACACCTGTATTTCCACTCTTTGTTTTTCTAATTTTTTTTCAAAGAATTTATTATTTATCACTATACTATTTTGGAGAATCCTAAATTAATTTATCAGTAGAAATGAAGGTGTGTGAGTGCGATCACAACTGGATAGAAAATGTCAATGGAAACGATCCAGCTTGTAAAATTTAACCATAGGATCCATTCAAGAATAGATAGACGATCCCTATGATCCCAAGATGAGCGTAACCACACTAGACCCTATTGAGAGATTACTAGATGCAGCAGAAAACGGCAGGTCCTTAATTAAAAATAGGGATATTTTACACTATAGTTACGTACCAGATAAAATATTCCACCGAGATATAGAGCAAGAACGAGTTACACAATCATTAATTCCTATTTTAAAACAATCTAGACCTTCCAATTTACTGGTTTATGGAAAGCCAGGAACTGGTAAAACCTTGGTTGTAAAAAAAATCTTATCCAAAATCAAAGAAAGAGTTGAGAGGAGTAATTTTCCAATAAAACTAGTATATTCTAACTCTAAGGAAGAGACCACACTTTACGGTTTGTTGGTGAGTTTTGGCAGGCAGATAGGATTAGATGAGAAAGAACTTCCTAATACTGGCCTTGCAATAAGCGAGGTCTTCAAGAGGCTACTTAGAAAGATTGACCAGGATAAACTAAACACAGTTTTTGTGATTGATGAGATTGATTACCTAGCTCATCTGGTTTCAAAAACAGGAAAGGACATACTTTACCAATTAACCAGGTCAAATGAGAGACTAACTCAAGGCTCGTTAACAATAATAGGAATTTCAAACGATTTGACCTTTAAGGAAAGATTAGATCCACGAGTGATTAGTAGCCTTGGTGAGGAAGAGATAGTCTTCACAAATTACTCAGTTGAACAACTTCGAAAAATCCTAGAAGAGAGACTCCGCGTGGCCTTTGTGAATAATGCCATAGAAGAGTCCGCTCTAAATCTATGCGCCGCTATGGCAGGTAGAGAACATGGCGATGCTCGACGAGCAATTGATTTGTTAAGAGTTGCTGCAGAAACTGCAGAAAGAGAACAGGTTGAAAGAGTAACTGAGTCTCATATTAGAGCAGCCTCTAAGAAGATGGAGGAAAATAAGGAGATTGAGGCCTTACGATCATACCCACTACATGAAAAAATCCTAATTCTAGGAATTATGAAATCAAACGGATCTTCGACCGGAGAGATTTATTCGGCCTACAAAGGTCTCTGCAAAAGGGTTGGACAAAAAGAGCTCACCCAAAGAAGAGTAACTCAAATGCTTAGCCAAATAGAAATGTCAGGAATAATCTCAGGAAGGATAACTCATCAAGGAATACATGGAAGGACAAAAAAATTCAAACTAACCATTTCATCAGATCTGATTAAACAAACCTTCAAAGATGATTTGACCTTTGAAGATATTCTCTAATTTTCTGATTTGAAATCCTTATAGTAAACCTTGAAGGTTTTCAAATTTAATATTACTGCAACACCTGGAGTTGGAGACATACCAACACTTGACTGAAAAGGGGTCTGTTTTTGCCATGCCCCTGAATTTATCAGCAAAATTCCCTTATACATATCCAAATCAACCACATGGACATGACCCGTATGGAAAATATCAGGTACTTGATCAATAACCATCATATCTTGGGTTTCTGGAGCAATCGGAGTTTGGCTGCCGTAAATTGGACTAAGATGTCTTGCTTTTAGTAATTGTTTCATTACATTTGCTGGCTTGTCATAACTTAATCCGGGAGTAATTTTTACAATATCATCAATGCTTTGCCCATGAAACATCATAACTTTTACACCGTTTAATGATACTAATGCTGGATTTCCAACCATGAAAAAATTTTTCCGATTCCATAATCCCAAATTATATTTCTGAGGGATTGCAGGTTGGGGAAGGGCCCTTCTTCCAGGATCATGATTTCCAGGAATAATAAACACCTTAATCTTATCTGGAATTTGCCTTAGAATTTCCTCAGTTTTTTGAAGCTGTTCTTCAATTGTCTTAAAGAGTAACTCTTTGTCCTGATTTGGGTAGATTCCTACACCATCGACCAAGTCCCCACCAATTAACACAAAGCGAATTTTAGAGGCAATTGGGTCTGGGCTGGAAAGCCAGGAAATAAACTCCTTTAGTTCATTTTCCATGAAATATTTACTTCCAATATGAAGGTCTGACAAAAATACAGCATATGTCTCAGTTTCTGACCGTCCAGAAGGATGCTCTGGAATATCTGGAAGTATTATATCTTTAACAATAAATCCGGTACTCCTACCAGGGGCAATTTTTAGCATTACAAGTTGATCTAAAAACAAGACCTCGACCACTTTAAGAAGGTCCTTATCAAAAACAACAAGATCTAATGAACCAGTATTATCCTCAATACTTAATCTTCCAAAATCTCTCTCAACACTTTTTTCTGAAACCAACCCACAAACATAAAGATCGTCTTTAGTTTTTATCGCATTTACTGCAGAAATTGATTTTAGAGATTTTGATTCAGGGCGGGCTGAGATAATCTGCTTTAATTTTAAGAACCTATTAGCAAACAGATCATTATACCCTTGAACTCCTTCTCCAGAGGTAATCTTCGAAGAAGGATCTGATAGAATCTTATATTCCGAAACTAGTTCTTCATTCTCATTAATTCCTAAATATCCTTCAAGATCATCTTGATCTATTAGGAATAACTT
>JBFJMG010000121.1:0-3336 GCA_041634015.1 Nitrosopumilaceae archaeon | reverse complement strand
ACTCTCTTAAAAAATTCTTAATCATTAATGAGCCTGTCTTTCCAGATTTTTCTGGATGAAATTGAGTACCAAAGAAATTTTCTTTTTCTATAACTGCAGGAACATTAATTCCATAGTCTGCATCTGCGACGATAATTTTTTCATCCTTTGGTTTTACGCGATAAGAATGAACAAAGTAAACCCATGAATCATCTGATACCCCCTCCAAAATTCTACTTTGTTTTTTTATCTCGAGATTATTCCAGCCCATGTGGGGAATCTTCATTGTGTTTGGAAGTAGGACAACCTCCCCATCAATTACGCCTAATCCAGGTTCGGAGCCTTCTTGGCTATTTTCAAAAAACATCTCCATTCCAAGACAAATGCCTAGTACAGGAATTTGATCCTTGACGTATTCTTCAAAGTCAACTTTGGAATAATTACGAATGCTCCTTATTGCTGGATCAAAGTTGCCCACTCCAGGCAGTAAAATTCCAGAATATGTATTTGGTTTATCAAAGTTCGTGATTACATCCACTGTAGCATTGTTTTTTTCAAGTGAGTTTTTTAGGCTGAAAATATTTCCGGCGCCATAATCAAATATTGCAACCTTTACCATTACATTGACCCTTTGGTACTTGGAATTCCTTTTTGTTTCTTGTCCTTTGTGACTGCGATTCTTAATGCCACTGCAAGAGATTTGATTGCGGCTTCTATTTTGTGATGATCATTTTCACCATACTTCACAGTAAGGTGAACACAGCACTGTAGGTTTTGAAGTAATGACTGGAAAAAGTGTTCAATGTCTTCTTTTGACATTCCTTCAATTTTATTTCGTTTGGTTAACAAGCTAAGTTTGAAAAAGGGTCTTTTTACCAAATCGACTGTTGCTTCTGCAAGGGATTCATCCATTGGAACTGATGCATGACTAAATCTTGTAATACCAGATCTTTTTCCAAGTGCTTTATCTATGGCAGCTCCAATTGCAATACCAGTATCTTCAATCAAGTGGTGCTCAATGTTATCCATTGATTTTGCCTTTACTTTTAGGTCAAGCATGGCATGCTTCGCTAATGATATAATCAAGTGATCTAGAAAAGCAATTCCGGTATCAATTGCGGTTTTTCCAGTTCCATCAATGTTTAGATTAACAGAGATTTCAGTCTCCTTTGTTGTTCGTTTAATCAGGCTTTTTCGTAGTACCATAATATTTTTCCAGTTGGATTAATTTTACTTGGATTCCAGATTTAATACCTTCGGAATTTGGTGTATGTTATCCAAAATTATCATCGCATCATTTTTCTCAAATAATTTTTGTTTTTGTTTAGGATTTTGACTAGTCCCGATAATCCCACAAAATATTGTTCTTCTCCCTAGTTCTGTGGCTTTTTTAGCCATGATAAAGTCTTCCATAGAATCACCAACATACAAACAAAATTTTGCATGCAGGCCATCAATTGATCGTAAGAGTGCTTGGGGATTTGGTTTTGCAAGATCTCGTGGTTCATCTTCTAAAAAAGCAGAGTTTTTTACATTAAATTCTTCTAGTAAATTTTTCAGAGAATATCTTATTGATTCTATTCCCCGTCCAGATACAATAGCAATTTTATCTGAAAATCTTTTTTTTAATTTCAAAATTAAATCCAGATCAACGATTACATCATCGTTTTCAATTAACCCAGGATCAGTAAAGTTTGATTTTTTTTGAAATAATTTTGAGTATAATTCTGATCCGTAAAAAAATTGATCAAAATAAGAATAAAGTAGATTTTCATGTGTCTTACCAGGATAGTCAAGTTTTTTTCTTATATCAGTTAGATCAGTATTGTATGAATCTAGAAATTTTTCTACGGATGTTACTCCTGTTTGATCTGCGTTTTTTATTACGTTGAAAATAAATTCTTCAGGATTTTGATTCATTCTATTTGCAGCAATCAACGATACAATTGCTGCGTAGGTGAGGTCAACTTCATCATTAAACCCACCAGTTTCCTTGAATCCATCTATTATGTCTGAGCTAATTTCAAGTGGATTTTTTATTTTTACGAGATTTCTTAGTACATAAGATGTAGTATTTTTAATTGCGAGATCATATGATTTTCTAACATCAATTAGTACACCATCACAATCAAAAATTATAGAATCTAATTTTGATAGATCATCTTTAATCGATTCGTCAAGAAAGAAACCATCGGATTTTATGAGATTCATTGCAAAAGATCACGTATTGCAAGTAAAAATCTTGAATTCATCTCTTTAGTGCCAACAGTTACACGAAGACATCCCTTGTGTCTGCCAATTTTGCCAAGTTTTCTTATCGAAATTCCTTGCTCAATTAATGCATGATAAATTCTCTTATCAATGCCTCCTGCATCAAATAATACAAAATTTGCCTTTGAATCAAACACATCAAATACCTCGTATTTTCGTAAATTGTCGATAATCTTCTTTCTTTCTTTTTTGATCAATGAACTAGTCTCTATCATGACATTTTTTTTCTTAAGAGCATTAATTCCAGCCTCTATTGCGATGGTGTTTAATGGATAAGGATACTGCAATATTCTCGTAAAGATATCAACAAAACTTCTATTTGCCACAAAGTACCCGATTCTTAATCCGGCCAAACCAAATGACTTTGAAAGGGTTTGAACCACGATCAAATTGTTTTGTTTTGGAGCCATATTAATTGCAGAGTAATTTCCAAATTCCCCATATGCCTCATCAATTATTACAAGACCACGGAAATTTTTAATTAATTTTTGAAGATCAGTTTTAGAAAATTGAAATCCAGTAGGGTTGTTTGGAGAGTCAATGTAAAGAATTTCAGCAGTCTTTGATTTAGTAAGAAATTGATCAACATCTAGTGTCATGTCTTTAGAAAAAGGAATTTTTATCATTGGAATAGAGTATAGGTGGCATCTTTGCTCAAAAAATCCAAAAGTCGGGTCAGATGTTAGAACTTTGGTTTTCTTTGTTGCAAAATTTGTAAGAATCAAATCAAGAATTTGATCAGAGCCATTTCCTACTCCTATACAATTAGGAGGAATCTTAAGAAATTTTGATAATTCATCAACCAGTCTTTCAGCCCCACCAAGAGGGTATTCTCGAACATCAGAATTTTTCTTTGCAGTAGAAATTAAATCTCTTATCACTTGTTTTTTAATTACAAAGTTTTCATTGGAATCAAGCTTCAAGGCTTCTGGATGGAGAGCAGGTTTTTGATAACCAGCTAATTTGGAATACTTTTGTACTTTTTCTGCAAACCAGTTTGTAGTCATTTTGTTCTACCTTTTAGTGCCTCGTAGTGATTTGGAAGATCTTCTGCAGCAGTATATGCCTTGAGATATTTTGATATTT
>JBFJMG010000120.1:0-3358 GCA_041634015.1 Nitrosopumilaceae archaeon | reverse complement strand
GGCAAAATTAAAACGCTGCAGGCAGCACTGGGTCCTGCAATTGGTTGGACCCGAGAAGGATTAGAGGCAATGAATAGAGCCGAGATCAGTGCGGTACAAACTGTCTATAATATTTTAGAGCAGACTCCAGGAAATGAATTGCTAGAAAATGCAGTAAAAAAAGACGTTGGTATTCTAGTTAGAGTCCCAGATGCTTCTGGAATTTTAACTGGAAAGGTAGATGCAAGCACAAAAATTGATGAAAAAGATCACAGGTCAGTACGCAAAGGAGAGTGGATTAAGGCATCACTAAAGAAAGTAGAACAGCTAAGACCTATTGCTAATCGCAATGATTTGAGTATTACAGAGCTAGCAATAAAGTTCATTTTATCAAAACCGGGAATCTCGTCTGTTTTGCCCACGGTAATCAGCATTGAAGAAATAGAAAATTTTGCAGCAATGTCAGATGGAAATTACATAAACTCATCAGATCTCAAAGAAATTGATGATTTGTACAACACATGGCCTGCCTATGAACTCAAAGCTACTGTACAAAGCTAATGTAATTTATGAAGCCCGAGGATACAATTAATCTAATAGAGCGAATGAAGCTTGCAAGGCTTGGCCAATACAAAAAATGGGAATCAATCATTAAAAAAATCAAAAATGGCAAAGAACTATCTGAAGCGGATTTGAGTTACTTTACAAGATTAACTAGAATTTACAAAGACGCAAAAACAACACGTAGAACTAAAATTTTTCATACAAAATTAGGCGAATTGGATAAAAAACCAGCCTGCAGTACTTGCGGTGATAAATCATTGTTTTATTGCAACATGAACGATTCGTATTATTGTACAGTTCATGTAATAGGCCACGATGAAAATGAGCTATAAAATTATGCAGGAATCGAGGATTCTAGGGAAAAGTTTTGTTCTACAAAATATTCCACGCGGCTTTTTTTGAATTCGCGTGAGCTGAAAAGAATTTTGTAATCATCAACATTGATTTGCTTTTGAATTGTTTTTGCCATCTCACCTGCCTCTTCTTCGGATTTGCAGTGAATCATTGAAAAAACGTTGTAAGGCCAATCAGCGTACACTGGTCTCTGATAACAATGACTCACTTGCGGAAACGCCCCCAACATCTCTCCCACTTTTGCGATTCGCGGCTCTGGAACCTTCCAAACTATCATCCCATTTGCAGTAAATCCTGCGTCTCTGTGGCGTAAAATTGCAGCAAATCTCCTCATCACCCCGATTTCTTCATAATGTCGTAGTTTTTCAAATACTTGCTCTTCAGTGATTCCTAGTTTTTGTGCAGATTTTAAAAATGGTCTATCAACTATCTCCAAATCTTTTTGCAGTTCTCTGATAAACTCTTTGTCTTTTTCTGTTGGCTCAAATTTCACGTCAATGATTTTCTTTTTTTGTTCTGATGGCTTTACCTCCTCTTTTTTGTCTTCCACCATCTCAAGTTTTACACCGATTTTGAATAATGTAATAGTTGGAAGCATACGAATTTTTAAAATGCCGGGAATTTTTTTGAATTTATCAACCTCTGTTTTAAGATCAGAGCCGGGTGGAACTGCCAATGTAAACCACAAGTTAAACTGGTGGTTTCGTTCATAATTATGACTCACACCAGGATGACGATTTATCATAAGGGCAACGGATTCAAGTTTATCAGGCTCTATCTGCATTGCAACCAAGGAGCTCTTGTATCCTAATTTTCTTGTATCAAAAATTGCGCTTAGTTGACGCAAGATTCCTATCTTCTTTAATTTAGAGAGTCGTTGTTTTATGACATCTGAGGAGACATGGAATTTTTCAGCGATGGTCTCAAAAGGCTTTTGTGTCAAAGGAAATTCCCTTTGGATTTGATTTAGAATTTCCTTGTCTAAATCATCTATGCTAGAAGCCAATGTTTCTGAGTTAGTACTTTCAATTAAAAATGTAGCGTGATTTTTTTAACTAGTATGAATTCTTCTAAAATTAAAAATATCATCATCAGGGATTGAAAAGTCATGGTCAGTATGCAACCAATAATTGAAATTCTTCAAAACCCAACCTTTGAGGTAATTTTTATTTTAACATCTTTAGGAATCGGAATAACTCAGGGAAATATCCTAGGAAAAGCAATAGTGGTCAGATTTCCAAAACTGCAAAGTCATGCAAAAATGGTGGCTGTTGGGTTTTTCTTTTTGTTTCTTGCAAATGCGATTCTCAGTGTTCCCAGATTTGCATCGCCTGAAAAAATTGACCTCTCCAAAGTTTTTCAAGCAACGGGGCCTGCAGACCTTGCATCAATTGTGTTTACCATACTAGGAGTAAATACTGGGTTTTTGGCGGTTTTGGCAATCTCTGTTACCATTATGACTTTGATTCTACTTCGTACAACTAAGATCTCAGGATTAGGAAAATTTTTTGTTTTGTTTTTTTCTGCCCTAATCCTAATTGTAACGGGCTTGAGCAGATTTACTGATTACACTCCCACCAATTTTGAAATATTCTTGTACTTTTTGTACCAATTAGGAATCACAATAGGAATAGTAAGTGGTACTGCAAGGAAAATAAAAAAATTGGAGAATTGAGGTTATTATAAATAATAATTTTATTGACTCAAAGTATTGATAGTTGATCTTCACCTAAAAGGAAATTTGGTAATAGTTGTTGGCGGAGGAGCAGAAGGGCTAAAAAAAGTCAATTCACTTTTGACTCAGGACTGTAAAATTCTTGTATTAAGTGACAAGATAAACCCACAGATTAAAAATTACGTAGAAAAGAAAAAAATTACTTTTAAAAAAGTAAAGTTATCAGATGTCTCGTTTTTAACAAAATACAAGCCACATCTAATAATGGCAACTACTGATGATAAAGAACTAAACCGCAAAATTATACAAAAGGCAAAAAGGATGAATTGTTTGGTCTATGCATCTGATGACCCAGAGGTAAGTGATTTTGCCCATCCTTCAGTAATTAACATAGAAGATACAATTCAGATTGCCATCTCAACCAAAGGGCGCAGCCCAGTAATGTCAAAGATGATTAAATTAAAGGCAGAAAAAATCTTCAAAAAAATCATAAAAAAAGAAGACATTATTCAAATAAAATTACAAGAAATTGCTAGATCTGCTGCCAAAAAAAAGATCCAAACCCAGTTAGAGAGAAAAAAGTTCCTATATACTGTTTTTAGTGATTCCCAGATTAAACAGTTAATAAAAGACCAAAACTTGAAGATGGCACAGAAGCGCGCCATGGCAATTCTAAGGAGTTGGAAATGAACAAAAAATTCGTAAATGCGAGGGTGACTTTTCGTAATTCCCCAATTCATATTCTAGAGAAATTTACATTCAAAAATGTCGATTCTGCCCTAGATC
>JBFJMG010000119.1:0-3368 GCA_041634015.1 Nitrosopumilaceae archaeon | reverse complement strand
CAAAATATTCCAGATTTGAATCAAGTTTAGCTTCTGTTTGACTGTCTAGAATTTTATTTTTTAAATATTCTGTGGATTTTGAGATAAACGAATTAAAGGTCATTCCAAACACACAATCCCCTATATTGTGTATGGCCCAATCGTTTTTTGAAGAGTTTAAAAGGTTAAAATAATTTGGAATCTGATTAATTACGATGTTTAAAATTATTTCGAGTTCATTTTTATCTTCCTCAGAGATTTCCATTTCTAATTTTCAAAGGGGTTAGGGCACTTTATACAGTAATCGTTTTTTTCCTTTGTCAATATCCATAAGCGGGATCAATTTCACGCTGAATTTCGACTATTTCGTTTAAGGTTTTAAATTCCTCTGGAGATAATTTATGAGAAAAAGTTTTCAATAATTGTTTAGCTTCATGGGGGTGGGGGAGCGTATAAAATACATCTTCTTCATTAATTTGTCTACCAATAGTTATACCCTTTACTGAGCATGCAACTTCTGCTCCTTTTTTTGCTACAGAAACAGTTTTTTTATCTTCCTGAAGTTGGTGGACTAGTCCAATTTTTTTCCCTTTTTTATTCATGAAGTTAACTTTTTGGCGTAAGGTCCCAACATCAACTTTAACGCCAAATACTGCAGGATCTTTATTCCGGAATACGTATCCTTTGAGAAATGTGAATTTTGCAATCGGTGTTATTTCAGAAAAGACAGCATCTTCTTCATGCAAGGTATCGTCTTGAACCCAAGCAGTGTAATTGTCAATAAGACTGTAAATTACTTTTTCATTAAATATCCTAATATGGTTATCATCTGCTTCTTCTTGGGCATCAAGCAGGGTCTTTACATTAAATGCTAAAATTACTCCGAGGTGTCTATCATTTTCTTTGATAGCCTTTGCTTCCATTACATCTCTACGATTAACCGGCCCAATATCTGCTTTAGAAATCGGGATTTGTTTTCTTTTTAGCATCTCTATAACTGCTTCAAGAGATCCTATTGTATCACATTTTATTAAAACACCATCAGTTTCAGTTTCAATAAAAACTGATTTCATTTCAGATTCGATTATTTTTTTGAATTCAGAAATCTCTGATTCATTTTTTGCGACATAGACAGTACTGCCGGGTAAAACTCCTTCCAGATCAGGAGATGCAATCTTAATTCCGGCAGCAGCTTGGACCTCATCCACTGGTTTGAATTTATCCCTTGGGTCTCTCATCTCATCAAGGGGTTTTGGTAGTAAAATTGCTTTGGGTTTTGTAATAATCACAGAGTCTCTTTTTGCAACAAGAATTGTATCATTTTTGGTCATGATCCCATCAATTAATATCACATTTGCTGTTGGGCCTAAACCAACTTCATCGTTTACTTCAAGCACAATTCCTTGTGATAATTTTTCTTCCTGATTCAATTTTTTTTTGAGGTATTGTTGAGTTAATCCAACTAAAACAGCTAGGAGTTCTGGAATTCCAACAGCACTTCTGGCACTAATTGGAACTATAGAAATTTCCTTTGAAAAATCTTTGACGCGGTAAAATGCCTCAGATTGGTAGCCAAGAATAGATAATGAGCCAACCACATCATAGATTTTTTGATCTAAATCAGCCTGTATGGAAGGTGGTTGTTCTTTAATAGCGTCGGAAATAAATGCAGTGTCAGTAGTTTTCCAACCAGATATCTGATCAACTTTGTTTAGTGCAACAACAAAAGGAACTTTTCTACTCTGAAGTATTTTCAAACTTTCATTTGTTTGGGGCTGGAAACCCCGATTTACATCAACTACTAAAATTGCAATATCCGCTGCAGAGCCGCCACGAGCTCGTAGGTTTGTAAAAACCTCATGTCCAGGAGTATCGATAACTAATACTCCGGGTATTTTAGTTTCAGCCTTTCCAAGTTTTTCATAAAGGTGACCACATCGTTTTTGAATAATATCTTCTGGAAGAAAACTTGCGCCTATATGTTGAGTAATCCCTCCGGCCTCACGCCCTTGAACACCTGTTCCCCGAATTCTATCGAGTAAAGAAGTCTTACCGGAATCTACATGACCTAAAACGGCCACAATTGGCTGTCTTATTCGCAATTTTAATCACTGAAGGCTACCCTCTCTTCGTGAGAAAAACTTTCTGGAGAATCCGAAGCATGAATGATATTATCAGTGAATCCTAGACCAAAGTCTCCCCGTATTGAACCTGGAGTTGCCTCGAAGGATTTTGTTGCCCCGATCATTAATCTAGTGGTAGCAATGGCATTGTTCCCTTCAATAACTGCAACCACTACTCTTCCGGACGTGATAAAATTTACTAAATCATTGAAAAATGGTTTATCTTTGTGGACAGAATAAAATTCTGCAGCTTGTTCTTTTGTAAAGGTAAACATCTTAAGTTTTAAAATTTTAAATCCTTTATCTTCGAATCTTGCAATTATTTTACCTGTCAAATTTCTTTTAACAGCATCTGGCTTGCATATGAAAAGTGAGTGTTCAGTCAATCCTACTTCTTTCTAATTCCGCCTTTAACGTGTTTTTTAGTCCATTTTAGTTTTCTTGGATCACGTTTTAGTTCTAACATATTTTTTTTACATTTGGCTGAGCAGAACCATAAGACTGTTCCGTCATTCTTTGCTAACATTGTTCCAGAACCTCTAGCTACTGGTCTGTCACAAAAACTACATGGTTTAACTAATAAACTCAATTTCTTCTCCTACCTAATTTTTTTTGCTTCTCGTTCAGTTTCACGGAGCATCAGAATATCGTTGAGTCTTACTGAACCTTTAACGTTTCGGGTAAGAACTCGTCCCTTATCCTTTCCATCTAAGATCTTCACCCTAACTTGAATAACTTCACCAGCTATACCTGTCCTACCTACGATTTGAATTACTTCAGATGGAGTAACTTCATCAGTTTGAGTGCTCATTAATCAGACTTTCCACCTTTGATTTTTGATATGGTAGTAATAACTTGATCAACAATATGTTGTGCATCCCCAGCATCTAAAATAGCAGCAGCTGCAGAGGTAATATCAATTCCAAGGGATTTTCCTAATTCTTGCTTGCTGGGGACAAAAGCATAGGCAGCTCCTTGTTCCTCACAAATGATTGGGAGATGTGCAACAACCTCTGGGGGTTCAACATCTTCTGCAATTACAATTAATTTACTAGTTCCGCGTTCAATAGCTTTAGTCGCTTCGTTGGTTCCTTTCTTTACCTTTCCGCTTTGAGTTGCAACACGAATAGCCTCCAAGATAGGACTTACTAGATCTTGAGGAGTTTCGAATTTAACATAATATCCTTTAGCCATTTGGTTCACCACTAGGGATCATTTCCATCTTTGAAATGCTTCGGATTGGTTTTAAAAGTGTTAGCCGATGAT
>JBFJMG010000118.1:0-3419 GCA_041634015.1 Nitrosopumilaceae archaeon | reverse complement strand
ATTAAGGAATCAAGTTTTTCTTGAGATTTGGCTTCGGCATAAATCCTTACAATCGGTTCAGTTCCGCTTGGTCTAACCATAACCCAATTATTTGGGTCAAAATTGATTTTAATTCCATCTTTAGTATTGGCGTTTGGGTATATCTCTTTGAGTTTATGAATCAAAACTTGCGCTGTTTCTTTTGAACATTTGATTTTATCTTTCGTAGTAAAAGATGGGGGTAAAAGCTCAACTAGTTGGCTTATGGTTTTTGTTGAAGAAGATAGCAAATCTATAAACAATGCTAAAGTCATTGCTCCGTCCCGCACTTCATTATGTAATCCATACATAAAACCACCGTTTTCTTCAAAGCCAATTAGTGCCTTGAGTGGGACCATTTTTCTAGACACCTCAACGCTTCCAACCTTGGTTCGAATTACTTTGGAGTTGGTCGTTTGAGCTATTTTTTCGATGCTTAAGCCAGAATTAAGACATGTAATTATGGTGGAGTTTGGTTTTTTATTTAAAATAAATTTTGTTAAAAGTAAAGCAGATTTGTCACCTGTAAGTACATTTCCCTTGTCGTCACAAAAAATACTGCGATCACCATCTCCATCAAAAGCAATACCAAAGTCTGCTTGATTTGAAATTACTGCATTCGAAAGATCTGATAGATTTTCTGGTGTGGGTTCTGAACCTCGTCCGGGAAATAGACCATCAATTTTTTCGTTGATTGAGATAACATTACATTGTAATTCTTTACACAAAAGAGGGGCGGTTACTGCTTGAGCTCCATTGCCAAGATCTAATACTATTTTTAATTTCCTAGATTTTATTTTTTCGAAGTCAATGTGTGATTTTATACCATCTAGATAAACACGGATAGCTCTTTCTTCATTTTCTGTAGTACCCCAATGCGCTATTTTTTTTTTCCAATTTTTGTTAAAGTAAATATCTTCAATTTTTAGTTCATCCTCTCGTGGAATCTCTACTCCATCTTTAGCAACTGGTTTTATTCCATTGTATTGTGGCGGATTATGAGATGCAGTAATCATTATTCCGCCTGTGTAACCTAGTTTTTTTGTTGCATATTCCAAACACGGTGTTGGAACCAATCCGGCTAATTTACAGTCTAGTCCGCAGGAATTTAAGGCAGAAGAGATAATTTTTGAAATTAATATACTTGATTTACGTCCATCCCAACCTACTAAAATTGGACCTTCACCAAAGTAATTTGCAAGAGAAATTGTAATATCATGAATAAATTCTAAATTGAAATCAGTTGGAAAAACTCCACGAATTCCATTAGTACCGAATAACCTAGCCATACCATATCTATCTCAATAATAGATAAATTTGTGTGTAAGGGCAAAGGGTTTGCGGGAGTCGCCCAGCCTGGCCAAAGGCGCAGGGCTTAGGACCCTGTCTCTTAGGAGTTCGTGGGTTCAAATCCCACCTCCCGCATCCTTTTTTTAGAAAAAATTCTAATTTCTTAAGAAATAATAAATCCAAATTCAGCAAAACATCATTGTGAAAAAAACTGTAGTTGGAATCACTATTGTTGGTAAAGATCACGGTGGAATAGTGGCGGCCTTTACAAATTTTGTTTTTAAAATGGGTGCTAACATTGAACTGATAAATCAAAACGTGGTAAAGGGTCTTTTTGGTATGTATTTGGAAGTTTCATTCTCAAGGGAAATAGATGAGAAAAAAATAGAGTTGGAATTACAAAAGCTTGCTAAAAAACAAAAAATGGAGGTAAGTACTCATCATGAATCCAACTCAGAAAAGAATATAGCTATTTTTGTCACAAAAGAACAACATTGCTTGCAAGAAGTTCTTCTTGCAAGAAAAAAACTAAAGGGTAAAATTGCTGTTATTATCGGAACTGAAAAAACTCTTTCATCAATTGCAAAAAAAGCCAAAATTCCTTTTGTTTTAGTTAATGAAAAAACTCAAGCAGACTCTGAAATAAAATTACTTGCGGTTTGTAAAAAATACAACATAGATCTAATTGGACTTGCAAGATACATGAGAATATTAACACCAAATTTTGTGTGGCGATACCCTAGAAGAATAATTAATATTCATCCTTCGCTACTTCCTGCATTTCCTGGTGCGTTAGCCTACACCCAAGCCTACGAACGTGGAACAAAAATTGTTGGTGTTACTGCTCATTATGTTACTGAGGAATTAGATCAGGGACCAATTATTTTTCAAGATTCATTTAATGTAAAGCCAGATGATGATTTAGAATTAATCAAGAAGAAAGGTCAAAAACTGGAAGCCCAAACTTTTTTCAAAGCCATAAAAATGCATCTAGAGGGCAAATTGGATGTGCGTTGGAGAAAAGTCCACATCAAATCCAAGTGAGTATAATAATGGATTTAAAAGATCAATATGATCCAAGTCTTAGAAAATTAATTTCAAAAAAGAATCAAACAGCCATAATTGCAATAGGTTCAATGGAACAACATGGAGCTCATCTTCCAGTTTCCACAGATTCAGATATTTCAACAGAAATAGCCAAACAGATTGCTGAAAAATCGAATTTTTTGTTATTGCCGACAGTGACTTTTGGAGTTTCATTTGAGCACTCACCATTTTTTAATTTAAGCATAAAAAAAATTACTCTTCAAAAAATAATCTTGGATCTTATTTTATCTCTCTATGATAACAAAATTCGTAATTTGATTATAATTAATGGACATCATGGAAACCAAGGATCTCTTCAAAATATTTCCAATAAGGTAAAAAAAATTCTAAAGGGCAAAATGAAAGTTTTTGTTTTTTCTTATTGGAATTATATGAAATTGGAATTCGATCATGCAGGTTTTGTTGAAACTTCCCTTATGCTTGCAATTTCTAATAAGGTACGGATGCAGGTTGCAAAGAAAGGATTGATAACAAAAGGAATGTCAGAAAAAGAAAAATTTAGATTAAAAAAACTAGCCTCAAAATCCTTTCCATTAGCTACCAAAAACGGAATCTGGGGTGACCCAAGAAAGGCTTCAATCAAAGATGGAAATAAAATTTTATCAGAAATCGTGAAAAACCTACACAAAAAGTGTCAAACTTGCCTTACTGGTTAAAGTCCAAAGTTATACTAATGAAATTTTAATATAATCCCCCACTATCAAAGCCAATAAGTGATATAATGTCCGTTGATATGGCAGTAAAAGTACTGGAAGAGAGTATTAACAAAGTTGTCCTAATCAAACTAAAAGGCAATAAAACGATAAGAGGGACTTTGCTCGGTTTTGATCAACATATGAACCTGCTACTCGACTCATCAGAAGAGATCCCTTCTGAGGGCGATTCAAAGACCATCGGAACTATAGTTGTAAGAGGGGATAATGTGGTGATGATTTCCCCGCCTCCTTCTTAGGTGTGAGTGATAAAAAATGGTCAAAGGCACAACATCAATGGGTGGATTTACT
>JBFJMG010000117.1:0-3579 GCA_041634015.1 Nitrosopumilaceae archaeon | reverse complement strand
ATGACAAAATCATTTTGTGTTGGAGTTGTAGATATGGTCGACTCTACAAAAATTTCAACACGACTTTCAGGGGATCAAACTTCGAAATATTATGAAATTTTTCTTAATACCATGGCTAGAGTAGCTAACCGATTTGGGGGAATGATAATAAAAAACGTTGGAGATAGTCTGATGTTTTATTTTCCAGAATCTTCCAAGGGTAGGCGGTATGGTTTTATGACATGCATTGAAGGGTGTTTGGCAATGATTGATTCTCATGATTTTGTGTGTGAAATCGCAAAAAAGGAGAAACTCCCACCCATCAACTACAGGATAAGCTGCGATTACGGTCCTTTATTGATCATGAAAGGAAACGATTCGTCTGGAATAGATATGATAGGACCTCCAATGAATATCTGTTGCAAAATTAATCGAATTGCCCCAAAAAATGGATTTGTTATCGGAGGAGATCTTTATGAGGCTGCAAAAAAATATGAAGATTATACTTTTTCACTTTGCGGAAGCCATAATTTGGAGCTAAAATCGCCTTATTCGGTTTATTTGGTTTCTAGGAGATAACAGATGAGGTTTAGAGATTTGAGACCTCATCAAGTATTGTATTTGCAAATCTTCTAGCTGACCTATCTTTTGATCTTGCAAATTCTGCTAAATGCGGGCAAAGCTCCTTATCTGAAAAACAAAGCTTTAGCATGTTATAATACTCCAAAGCATCAGAATCAGTTTTTTGAGTAATTATTTTTTCAATAATGTGCTTTGCTCGAGAAATTCGATCTTCAAGTGGCAGCCCAACTATTCCAAATTCCAAGAATTTTTTTACAATTTCTGTGTGCCTTTCGCCAATTTCTGCTGCTAGTCTGAACTTGGGCATCTGGGCAAATTCAGAAATAATTTGATGCAAGGCGTTATCGTATTTCATATGATATCTCTGCATTAATGGTGCAACTTGTCGCAGTAAAATAATATCAAACTCGTATGGTTTTGAGAGATTTCTCTCAACATCAATTGCAAGCTCTGTTATAACAAAGACAAATGCCATCGGGTCACGGATTTGAATTTTTTTGTACTCCACTGGGTGTTTTTCAAAGAATTTGTTTAGCACATTTATTGCGTGTGCTGATAATAGACCTCTTTTCTTATCTGCATCCAAGGTTTTGATTATCTTTAGCATGGTCACTGAAAACAATGAGTAATTTTTTGCTGAAGCGCCATTTTTTGCAAGGCAGTAAATCTCAAAATTTTTCACAAATTCCTCGAAGATTTTGGGAATGTGCTCTGATTGCTCTAATTTTCTAAAACTTATTAATTTTGGATCCTCTTTTTTTTCTTCCTTTGAGAATAGAGGGGTTGCCAGTTTTAGTGCGCTTTGGATTGCCCGTAGTTGGTGCTTGTTTCCTTTGCCGTACTTGCTTTTTTGTAAAACAGCAATTGATTGTATCAGAGAATCGTGCAATGAAGTTTAGTTATGGCTCTTTTTGATAAATGTAGATTTTGCTTGAAATTTTATCAATTTGGGCAATTTTAGTCAGATAAAAGACATTAGTAGAAATCATTCATCCAAATGATTAGCGTTTTTTAAATACGAATCAGTAGATTTTTGATTTGAAACTCTCACCAATAACCCCAAATCGGTTCTGGTCTTAAGTTTCAAAAAAAATGACGTGTAATCATAGTGATGAATCGATGAGGAAAATAATTCTAGTGTTGGTATTTGGATTAGTAGTCTCAACTCCAATGGTTTTTGCCCAAAAAGAATCAATGGACCTTCCGCCTAGACTAATACTGCCAGGCGATATCTATGTAAATTCTAAGGTTCCCACTCCGGTTAATTTTATTGTAAAGGCAACAGATGATTTTGATAAAAACGTCTCCATTCAATGCGATAAATCATCAGGGTCTGTCTTTAAAATTGGAAAAACAACGGTAAGATGTGCAGCAGAGGACTCTGCAAGAAATAAAAGGATGGGATCTTTTGTGGTTACAGTAGGGTATGAGATAGCGCAGATCCCCCAGTGGGTAAAAAAGATTACAAAATTTTGGGTACAAAATTCAATTGATGACCAAACATATTCACAAACCATTGGATTTCTAATAGGGGAGAAAATTCTCAAGGTTCCTGTTGGAAAAATTTCAGGATATAATGAAGCAGAGATACCAAAATGGATTAAAACAAATGCTCAATATTGGGTGGAAGGAAAAATTTCAGATGATAGTTTTTCAATTATGCTGCAGTGGCTAATTAACAGAGGGATGATTAAAATTTGATTCCCAAAGAAATTTCTGAAATTAGATAGTCCTTTGAGGTTTGAAACGCAAAATTTTTGCAAGTGTATTTTAAAAACTAATTCTTTTTATCTTATAGAGTCGAAAAAAGAATATGGTAAGAAGAATTGCTACAAAAAAGCAGCAAGAAGAAAACAAGAAAAACCAGAAGATGCGCATCAAAGTAAAAAAAGCTGCTAGGCGCGGAGGAAAACTGGCAAAACCCGAAGGAAAAGTTGAAGCTGCCAAAGCCAAAAAAGGATTAAAGATTTCACAAAAAAGAACAGCTACGATAAAAAAATCCAGGTATTAAATTGGGGTTTCACCAATTCTCAACCATTACAACATTACTTCTTTAAAGTCTAATTCTCTAAAATTTTATTCTCCTTTGATGTATTATTATGAGCATATTATTGCATGCTAATTTCTTCGATAAACAATTTTCCATCTGAGCTTCTACATTGCCGAGGATATGATTCCATCACGGGGTTTCCGGCAGCAGCACATTCTTCAAAGTTTTTGATTGTTTGTACCGTGCATTCTCCAGGATGCTTCATAGCCATATGCTCTGCATTTAGCATGCAACGATTGCCATAAGTTATTCCATCAAGTCCACATACAGGATCATATTGCATAGTACAAGCAATTGCAGGTCTCTCTGTCTGCCAGCCTCTTTGTTTTAACTTATCAACAGAATCGGAGGTAACACAGGCAGGAGAAGCATTGTGAGATTTGAAGATCAATTCTTTGCCTTCAGCGCAAATAATGTTATCAACTGAAATTCCAGCAAATTTTTGATGGTGTGGCCTTAGATATTGTTTTGTTACTCCATCCATTTCGCATACCTTTCCAGCATACGCGCCTGGGCCACATCTATCATCTAAAACACAAATTCCACCCATGGGTGCAAATCCTGGTGCACACATCCCAAGATATGGAGTGTGATGATGTTTCATCATTCTTCCCATGTCTTGATGGTGTCCTTCCTGGTGCATGGCAAATACTTGATCAGAAAGGATTGGAGAAATGGCAAGAGTTGCAATAAGAGGTAAAATGAAGAAAAAATGTTTTATTTTATTTTGCAATGAGGATTTATCATAACTGTTACATAAAATTCAAGCGGGCCCGACCGGATTCGAACCGGCGACCTAACGCTCCGCAAGCGTTCGCACTATCCATGCTATGCAACGAGCCCACAAAAAATTGAGTGAATTTAGGTTTAATTTGGCTTCCGATAAATCCTGAAACAAATTTTCAATTATTATTCAGAAAATTTTTGAAAAAATAAAAATTAACTATGCTTCTTTTTCTGCTGGTTTT
>JBFJMG010000116.1:0-3620 GCA_041634015.1 Nitrosopumilaceae archaeon | reverse complement strand
CCCATATGTATAATACAAGTAAATGTAATGATTTTGCTCAAAATTTGGATCAAGTGCTAATCCTAGTAGTCCCCCCTCCCCTCGTGCACCCTCTACGCTGAAAATAGGTTCCGGGTTTAAAATTCCATTTTCGATCACTCGCAGGTCTCCGACCCGCTCAGTGAAAAAAATTCTACCATCGGGAGCAAATGATATTGCCCATGGAATTTCCAAATTCTGGGCTACGACCTCAACTTTAATGCCCAACTCCGGATATTCCTGAGCGTAAGCCACGCCCAGAAGACCAGAAGATGCTAGAAAAATTACCAAAATAAAATTATTCACAGGAACTGATGATTTTTCTAAGAAATATAGCTTATCATACTTTTTACACTAATGGCCTGTCTCCTTCTGAGGGTTCTTCTAAAATCGTTTCCTCTCCATCATTGATTCTTTGTAGCACTTCAAGTGATGAGCCTTTATGCAGGTATTCATTATTGTTTCCACATCTGTACGAAAATGTACATCTGGGACATCCAGCTTCATTTTTGCAAGGACATTCTTTGATTATATTCATACTGCGTTCTAAGACCTTTTCAAATCGATCAAAAAGCGCCTTGGATGCGCCACTACCTCCTATAGCACCATCATAAATGAAAATCAATCCCGAAGTTCCAAGGGAAATTCCTCCCAAGTCCTGAGATACTCCGCCTGTAATCATGTTACTTCCTTCAATGACAACATGTTCAGTTGCATGATATCCACTGGCCTCTACATATTCTGCATCTTCAGATTTTTCTATCTCTCCCAATGGTCTTGGTGCATGAAAAACAATTCCTTTTGTTATAAAATCATATTCAAGGGGATTTTCTAACAAAACCTTTTTTCCCTGTGTGATCTCTTGGCCTAACTCGATATTTACATAACCATAAACACTTTTCTGAATATGCATCTTACAAAATGCGACTTCAATTCCAAATGCCTTTCTCTGCTCGAAAACCGTTTCAATTGTTGGCCACTCTTCTGTAAGTGCCTTAGTATAGTATGGGTGGTCGCGCGCAATGCGTTCAAGTTTTGCATGATTTTTTTTAGGATAATCTAGTTCTTTTACACGATACCTAATCCCTGCTAAAAAATAGATTGCATCTTTGTGTAACTCTTCAAGTGCAATTGGCAAAACTCTGTCTCCAACTTTTCTCTTATCCAAAAAAATATCCACAGAATTTCCAATTCCCCTTATGCTGTACTCATTTAGCGTATCTCGAATCGTATCAAAATTAGGCACAAATCTGTTGCCTTGTAAAATTAATTTCTCTTCTTTTTTGAGTTTTTCAATTACTTTGGCATGTTCTGGTAGTTCGTGCCTAGATATTGGCTTGTCGCAGGCCATTGCAAGAACCTGAAACTCTTCTACAAAGGGATTTTCTGGATCAATGTATGTTTTTTCTGTATCTTCAAAATAATCCGCCGGGTGATTTTTGTAGTACTGTGAAATTGGATCATTTCCAAGTGCCAAAAAGGCATAACCTCGTTGGCCCTTTCTAGCAGCTCTTCCGATTCTTTGCATTAGCCTGTTTACCGGAATGGTGGCAGATATTACTCCATCTACGTTTCCAACATCAATTCCAAGTTCTAATGTTGGTGTGCATGAAATTGCTTGCAGGGAGTTGTCCTTGAACTCTTGTTCAACTTTTTTTCGATAGTTGGCCATCAATCCGGCACGGTGAACTTTGATGTTTATCTTTTGCTTTTTTGCCTGCATAGATAAAAGCTCAGAGTTTAGATGTGAGTTGCTAAAGACCATCGTTTTATGATTTTTTTCAGTTAGTTTTTTTGTCAAATCTACCATAAGATTCCGTTGTGTTCTCAGAGATGGAAAAAGCATCGCAAACTCTACTTCGTTTTTTGCACCTGCTCCTTTGATCAAACTCATTTTATCACCAAATAACTCTTCACAGAATTTCACAGCGTTTTGCAAAGTAGCTGACGCTGCAATAAACTGAATTTTTTTTGCAATTCTTTTCAATCGTTTTATTATGTAGTGAACATTAGAACCAAATATCCCAGAATAGACATGTACCTCATCTACTACCAAAAATTGAATAGTACTTAGCATTGATGCGAACCTAGTCTGGTGCCATAGATGGTAATGTAGTACATCAAAATTTGTTATTATTATGTGGGGTGGTTCATCTAAAATCTTGGCCCTGTCTTGCTGCTTTGTATCTCCATCAAAGACAGATACTGAAATTCCTACTTTGTTAGCAATCGCATCAATTTTTGGAAACTGATCTCGCGCAAGTGATTTTGTAGGATAAACAAATACTGCAAATACCTTGCCGTTATTGCCTTTTTGGATTTTTATTTTTTGAATTACTGGGACCAAAAATGCCTCGGTCTTTCCTGCAGCAGTTGGTGCTTCAATTACCACATTTTTACCATAAATTATTTCATTAATTGCTTCTTCTTGAAATTTGTAAAATTTTGTAATTCCAATTTCCTCAAGGTGTTTTGTAATCTGTGCATCGAGTCCAAAATCATCCACTGCAATACCCATGGGAGGTTCTGGTTTACTAATTCTAGTATAATGAGAGACGTAATCCTTTTTGGAAAATAAAACTGACTTTGTAATTGCATCCGGTTTGTTTTTTCCAATCATATTTTTTATTTCTGACTCGTCTCGGATTATTCCCTCCTTTTTCAATCCCGAGTCCATCTTTTTTTTGTTGGGAATTTTTTTTAAATCAAATCTGTTTAAAAATTCAAGATACGCCTCATCAGGATTTTTGGTATATTCTAACAGATCTTCTATTCCACAACTATCACAGGATACCATCAATTTTTTATTGAAGGTTTTTTGAATTTCTAATCTGGATTTACAGGCAGGACAGGAATATTTCAATTACATGTTCTATACCCGGTAAACAGGATTTATTGTTTGGTAAATTTGTTCTACTACTGTACTCCCCTCCGATCGGGGAACTCTACAGCCAATAACCTATCCCCTCAAAGGGTGAGAAGGGGTCTAGTCAATCCTTGTTGTGCATTTGTGTAATAAGGTAAACTAATCAAAGTTATCTATAGTATATTTTGCACAAAATTAATGGCCAGTTATACAACTGAAGTAGCCAAGATCCATAGAACATTCCAAACCGCACTAAAACGTGCAAAGACAAGACAATCTGTTCTAAATGCTTATTGGAAGCATAAGAGAGATCATGAAAAACTACTATCAAAACATCTCCGAGAAGAGATGGATCAAGTAAAAAAGATCAAAAACAAAATGGACTATAGATAGAAATAAAATTCTGTTAATAGTCCTTCCTTGATTATTTTCGAAATTTCATAGTCAAGACTTTATTAAACAAGTAAAAAATTAGATTGCTAAATTTGAAAAAAATAGAAATTAATCAAATCTATAATTTGGATTGTATAACGGGAATGAAACAAATTCCCAAAGGAAAAATTGATTTAATTATTACTGATCCTCCATTCGCAATAGAATTTCAGGCAACAAAGGCAAATTACAATCGAACTGCTTCAAGAGTCATGCAGGGCTATAATGAAATCAAAGCAAAAGATTATGATAAATTTACCCATAATTGGATGCACGAAGCATTTAGAATCTTAAAAGAATCTGG
>JBFJMG010000115.1:0-3625 GCA_041634015.1 Nitrosopumilaceae archaeon | reverse complement strand
ATCGGAACTATAGTTGTTAGAGGGGATAATGTGGTGATGATTTCCCCGCCTCCTTCTTAGGTGTGAGTGATAAAAAATGGTCAAAGGCACAACATCAATGGGTGGATTTACTAAGAAAAAAGTTCACCTACGTTGTAGAAGATGTGGAAAAAATTCTTTTCATAAGCGTCATCAAAGATGTGCCAGCTGTGGTTTCCCTGATGCAAAAATACGAAAATATTCTTGGATCAAGTGGTACACCTAGATGCAAGAACTAGTGCTCCTTTTAAGCTCAATTGCAGGTGCATGTACCGCTGCTGCATATAAAAAATTCCCAAAAAATACAAATGTATTATCAAGCTTGGGTCTAAATTCAAAAATTAAAACTCAAATCCATTCCCTATTAATCGAAAAAGATATTCTAAATAAAACAATTACAAGACTTTATCAAAATGAATCTGGTTTAACTAAAATCCAACGCGATAAATTACTCTTAAGATATCAACACCAACTCGGAATAGTTCTTGCCAGAATCGAAAAATTAGAACAGGCCAGCAAGCATCCAGACTTAGGTCCGCTAGGCGATGGTTTGGTGACCTTAATGGATCAAAAATTATCAAATCTAGATAAGAGATTAATAGATATATCCTCGAAAATTTCGATCGCTAATCTGCAAGCCCAAGAGTCAAAAGTTATCCAAACAAAAGAAGAGAAACCAAAACAAATTACTAAACCTAGTATAGTTGAAACTAAAGTCACAGAAAAGCTTGAAGAAAAAAACTTCTTTGAAAAAATTGAGCAAAAGATTAAAGATATTCCAGGTCAAAAAATGATTCAGCCAATTCAATTACCACCATCAAAAATCCATAAGCCAGTCGAAATTACAACTTTAACTGAAATACCTTCAAAACCCTTTGATTTTTCTTCAATTCAGCAAAAACCAAAACAGAAAGAAACCATCATTCAGGAAATCCAAACGTCCCCTCAAGAGATACAACCTAAGGTTGAAAAGGTTCGACAATCTAAGGTATCTTTAAGTGCAGCAGAGATTCAAAATCTCAGAGAAATTTTACCTAAAGAGATTACCCAAAAAGCATTACCAGCACCACAAGAAAAGACTAAACCCTCTGTTAATCTTCTTGATGACGATAATGTAGAAGATGACGATGATGACCTTGAGAAAATTAAAGGAGAGATTTTGAAAACTCTCTCAAAACTAGACCAAGCTGAGGTAGAATAATTGTCCTTTGATAATGCCATTGCGGCATTGTCAGTCGATGCACTAAAGTATGTTAAAGAAGGTCAGGTGATTGGCCTTGGTAGCGGTAGAGCAGCCACCTCTTTTGTAAATGCATTATCAAATCATCTAAAAAAAATGGACATCGAGATAAAAGCAGTTCCTACATCCATTCAAATCAAATTAATTGCAGAAAAAAATGAAATTCCTCTTATTGAAGCTGATCAAGTAGATTTCATCGATGTTGTTTTTGATGGTGCAGATCAAATTGATTCGCATAAATATTTGATTAAAGGGGGCGGTGGTGCACTACTCCGCGAAAATATTCTGATTAGTGCTTCAAAAAAAGTCGTCATTATGGCAGATAAAACAAAATTTGTTAGGAATTTTAACAGATCTATTCCAATTGAGGTTCATCCAGCCGCACGAAGGATCGTAGGTAAATCATTAACAAAACTAGGAGGAAAACCTAAGATAAGAACAATTGAGAGAGGATATCCGTTTATCACAGAAAATGGAAATATCATTTTAGATTGTGATTTTGGAACAGTAAAGGAACCCAAATCATTATCTCAAAGAATTAGACAGCTTGCAGGAGTTATGGAGGTTGGAATATTTCTTAGAAAACCTGATGTAATTTACAAAGCAAATTCTGGTGGCAAATATCAAGTTATTTCCTAGACAGGTCTCTCCACTAATTTTCCATAACCAGGTTTTCCAATTACATTAAAGTTTTCTGCAACTGTTTGGCCCCGTACTATCGTCCTCACAGGCCAGCCCTTTAGATTCCACCCGTCATAGACTATATAATCTGAAAAACCCCCAAAAAGATCGTTTGAAACTTTTTTTTCTATTTTCAAGTCTACCATGGTTATATCAGCATCTGATCCTTTCTCAAGCGTTCCCTTTTTGGGATACATTGAAAAAATTTTTGCTGCGTTATGGCTAGTTATCTTTACCAGATTCTCAATTGAAATTCGATTTTTATTTACTCCTTCACTTAACAAAATTGGTAGCATAACACCAATTCCTGGAAATCCAGCTAATGCGCCCCATATGTTTTCCCCACCAAGTTTAAGTTTTAGCTGATTTGCAACGTGGTCTGTTCCTACTGTATCAATTTTTCCTCTAGCAGTTTCTCTCCAAATGTTTTCAACGTCTGCTAAGCTTCTGATAGGTGGCATAACCTTCGCAAGATAACCAACTTGTTTTTCATATGAAAGTGTTAGATAATGGGGACAAGTTTCCACAAAAATTTTAGTTCCTTTTTTTTTCTCCTCATCTATTTGGGCTAATGCCTTGGAGGAGCCAATATGAACAAAGTATAATGTACAATTATAATCTCTGGCAAATTGTGAAACTGTCTTTATCGCCTTGGCTTCAGAGTCAGGAGGTCTACTCTCTGACCATGCGCCTAACCCATCCTGTCTTTTCTCCTTCGCTGTTTTCATTCCACATGCACACGATTCATAATCTTCAGCATGGACTAACAAGGGGCAATTTAGTAAGCCAGCTTTTTGTACAACTTTTCGTACAATTTCATTATTTATTTCCACATATGCCTCGTGTAAATTTGTAGAACCGGGTGCCATATCCATGTAAACATGTCCAATCTCTGACCCCAAATTCATGTATATTTTAAAAGAATTAATTTTATTTTCTTTACAAAAATTCATTTCATCAATTTGTTGTTGATTAAAGATCGTTGCATGAATTGTATAATCAATAAAATGAGAATTTACACTTGCGTCAAGTTGTGCTCTAAGGGATTTTTTATAGGAATCACCCAATCTTAGCATTCTCATCATTGTGGTAATACCACCAATTGCTGCAGCATGAGATTCTGTGATAGCTGCCTGTTCAATTGGGGAATAAACCCCGTAATGAACATGAGTATCAATAATACCAGGAATTGAAATTAGGCCATTTCCATTAATTTTATTATCACAAGAAGGAGTGTCATTTGTAAAACCGACTACCTTGCCCTCATCAATTATAATATTTTTGTCTAAAATTCCTTGAGGCAAAATTATATGTGAATTTGTAATTAAGGTATCATAAGTCATTTAGATATCTTTTTTTTTCATGCTATTATTCGTTAAGAAAAAGTTTGAGTGAAATTTATGAGTACAATTTTTTGTACGTTTAATCTTTAATATAAAAGAGATACTGCGGTCCAAAAATCAAATTTGATAATTATAATGAAGTTTTTAGGAGTCCAAAAGCCTCAGTAAAGAATTGAAAATACTCATAGTCCTTTTCATTATTACAATATTAGTTGTTGGGGGGAGCGGTATCGGAATTTATTTGATTGAATCTACTCATGAAAATGCTCAGATAACTAATCTCATTGATGCCTTTTGGTGGGCATCGGCTACAGTAACAACTGTAGGTTATGGGGACGTAGTT
>JBFJMG010000114.1:0-3627 GCA_041634015.1 Nitrosopumilaceae archaeon | reverse complement strand
GCCTTAAGCTCAATAGTCATCACCGTTCCACTGATAAATGACTCATTTCTAATAGTACGAACCCTTCCTACATCAAGATGATACGGCCAAATTTCCACAACAATTGCTCCAACCTTTACGTTATCTGGAGCATCAGTAAGTACAATGTCCTCTTTTTTAATGCCATAATCTTCCAATTTTTTAAGGGAATGCTCCACTAGTGGTTCAGGATTGTTGTGATTAATTGCCCAAACGGTTCCCTCGTATTCAATTTTTTCCATTGTGAATCACGTTTTGGTTATCTTCTATAACAATTATTCGGGGTCGATAATGTTTAGCGTCATCGTGCTCACCACTCTTGCCAAGCCTCTTATTTTGGATGCTACAGTCTGATCGAAATCTTCTTGTGAATCTGCCTGAATTTCAGCGATAACATCATATGCACCAAAGGTAAGATAGGCATTTTTTACTTGGGGGATTCGTTTTAACTCCTCTACAATATATTCCTCAGAACCAAAGTCACAATTCAATAAAATATAACCTGAATGCATTTCTTTTTTCTTAACTTTTCATAGTGTAAACTTGTCTTTAAATCTTAAAGCTAAGAGTTCCTTTACCAACGACTACGCAAGCCATAGTAGTGTTTTTTTCCATCTCCGCTATTTCGTCTATGTCGTCCACCTGGTCTTTGTCTTCCATCTCTTGCATCTCCCCTTCTGGGTCCACCATAGTAACCAGGTCGTCTACCACCAACTTCCCTTTTTAGAGGATCAGGAATTTTTACTTCTATTTTCATTTCTTTGTTAAGATCTGTAATGTTTGTTTTAATTTGACGCTTAATTAGATTCCAATCATTAATTGATGAATACGAAACAAGTGTAATTGCCCTACCATGGGCTCCTGCCCTTGCAGTTCTTCCAATTCTATGAAAATACATCATTTCTTGGTTTGGCACATCATAATTCACAACTAGCGCCACTTGTGGCACATCAATTCCTCTTGCGGCTACATCTGTTGCAACTAAAATATCTGCTTTTCCACTTCGGAATTTTTTCATTGCTATTTCTCGTCGGTGCTGAGACATATCACCTTCAATTGCTACAGACTTGTATTCGGTTTTTCCAATAAAGTATGCTACGTCTCTGGTACGATTTTTCGTTGAACAAAATACAATTGATTGACCTTTTTTGTTTTCTTTGATAAATTGCATAAGGTACTTTGTTTTTTCTCTATCCTTGATTACCAAAAATGATTGGTCAATACCCTCACCGCTTAGATCATCTGCATCGAGAAGAAACTGCTTCGGGTTTCTTAGATATTCTTCAGATAACCTTAAGATTTCAACTGGCATCGTAGCTGAAAATAACGACATTACTTTTTCTTTTGGTGTGAGTCCTAGAATAAATTCAATGTCTTCAATAAAGCCCATATCTAGCATTGTGTCTGCTTCATCTAATACTACATACCTGATTGCATCTAGCTTAATTGAGCCTCGTTTTAGATGATCGATTAATCGTCCTGGAGTCGCTACTAGAATTTCAACACCCTTTGCAAGAGCAGATAGTTGAATTCCCATACCCTGTCCGCCATAAATCGTAGCTGCCCTAATCCCGGTATACTTGGCAAATTTGATAATCTCTTCCGTTATTTGTACTGCCAGCTCCCTTGTAGGAGCAAGAACCAGTCCTTGGATTCCTTTTTTTGGCTCTATGCCCTGCAACATTGAAATAGAAAATGCTGCAGTCTTTCCTGTACCTGTATGTGCTTGACCAACTACATCTCTACCAGTTAACAAAATTGGAATTGCTGCTTCCTGGATTGGAAATGCTTCAGAAAACCCCAATTCGGTTAATCCATCGATTATGGTTTTTTTAATTCCTAATTCTTCAAACTTTGTCATTTTTTTCTTCTCTTTAGCAACGACAGAAAAGCGCCATTGCTTAGTCCGTCATTATTCCGATAATCAAACTACCTTTTTGCGTCTAATAAACCCTTGTTAACAATCCTGAAACTTTTTTTGGACAACAAATTAGGCACAGCATTGCTGGTCGTAGAAAATTATGTTAAAAAATCACATTTGCCTGTATTTTTTGAAAATATTGTGTTCATTTGAACATCCGCATGCTTAGTAACAGCTAAGAAAAAAAGAAACTATGTCTGGCTGTATTAATTTTGGGAAGGTAATCTTTTGAAGGGAAGACAAGATCATAATTCTCTGGTTAAGGGTTTAATTGATCACTTTACGAGGAAAGGACTTGAAATTTCTTATGCAAAATATCCTGGTTATAAAAAACCGTTTACAATAAAGAGACACTCTCCCGATGTGATTGCTTATGATAGAGAAAAAAATCTAGTGCATCTTGGGGAGGCCAAAGTTTGCAATGAACTTACTGAGTCACTTACACGAGAAGAGTTTGAGGATTTTCCAAAAAGTGTTATGACAAACGGAAAATTATCAGGAACAAATATGCCCTTTGTCATTTGTGTTCCAAATGAATGTAGATTAAAAATTCAAGAAACCTATAGGAGATTTGAAATTCCATGGAGTGAAAACATCCAAGTCTTGTCTTACTAGATTTTTTTAGAATAAAAAACCCCTTAAATTTTATAATCAATTACACAAATCCAAATATCGGATAACTTTTTTCCAGTTTTATTACTGGAAGGTACGTATATCCATGTTGAAATTTATTGGAAAAATCTGTTTTACCTCCAACATGGCCAGAATATTTCAAGAAGGGCGCAGAAGGTTCCTTATCCAGTTCAACATAATTAAAAGCGTACAGTTTATCGTCCAAATCTATCTCTGAAATATAACCTATGACCCATTTTTTCCTTCGTGGAAAGGAAAACAAAGTAATGTCCACCTGCTCAGGCCAATCCGGATTATAAGTAATCCTAGCCAAGTCTCCTAGCTGGTGTACTTTGATAAGTTTGAATTTGTCTTTGATTCTTTTTGGATCTTTGATAATAAACGGAAGCGAATCTAATTCTATTATTGGTGCGTAATTGGATACCTTTTTAGTCGAATCCTCCACACTTGCAGTTTCCTTGCCGTTTTGTGGATTGTACATTATGTATCTGCCATCTTTTGTAAAATCTGTGTAAAAGTGAAGTATTGAATTTGTTAGGATTCTTCGACTAGAAAATACTTTTTTCCCCTTGTAGTCAAAAGTATAAACGCGAAGTGGATATTCTCTAAATCCACAAACTAACCGAGCAAAATCCAAAAAACTTGCAACCTTAACAAAGTACTGTATGACCATTGTAGAACATTATCCATATCTAGGATTAATGTTTAGCCTTCCAAATGATACTTTGGAATAAGGTTAGGATAAAGGCGCAAAAATAAATGAATTCCTTAGCCAACGAATAACAAAAAGCAATTTGGTTTCAATTAGGTAAAACCATGTCAATTGGTCACTGTTGGCATATTTTTGGGTGTTTTTGGACCTGTGTTTTTAGGTATTTCTACTAAAAACATCATGTTATTGTTACCAATCTTGGCATTTGTGTAGATTGTGGTGTTGTAACACTGAATTTGCACGTTGTAACACTGAATTTGCACGTTGTAACACTGAATTTGCACGTTGTAACACTGAATTTGCACGTTGTAACACTGAATTTGCACGTTGTAACACTGAATTT
>JBFJMG010000113.1:0-3727 GCA_041634015.1 Nitrosopumilaceae archaeon | reverse complement strand
GAATAGATACCAATGGCAATAATTACACCACCAATAATAGTTCCAATAATGGTTCTCTTGGTAAACACAACCTAACAAATCTGGATTCTATTTAAAAAACTAGCTACAATTAAAAGTCCTCTTTCTTGTCTAAGGAAAATATCTTAACGTGGGGCTTCTCAAAGAAAATAATGTCAGAGGAGGTTACCGAAGAGGAAAAAATTAAACTTACACCTGATACCGGGTTTAATCTAGTTGGAATCGATTTTTTTGAACCCAAAGGAAATCGACTGTATCTTGTAAAATATTTTGATGCATATCAAGATGCATTAGCTGCCAAAAAAGAAAAAAAACGCCCTGAAGAGTATTTTATTCTCTACAAAGGTGGAGAAGGTAAATTTTATTCGAGGTAGTTCGAGGTAAAAATTCAATCCTTGTTGTTTTAATTATTTAGCAATTTTAATTTCTTTAGGAATTGTAAAAAAGAATGTACTCCCTTTGCCCTTTTCACTTTCAACCCAAATTTTTCCCCCCATGACTTCTACAAGGCTTGAACAGATCGACAATCCAAGTCCAGATCCCCCATGTTCTCTTTTAAATGAAGTATCTACTTGGTAGAATTTTCGAAAAATAGCTGATTGTTTTTTTTTATCTATTCCTATACCGTTATCTTTTACAAAAAGGGTAACAGATTCACCAGTTTTTCTTGCATTGATTTCAACGATTCCAGTTTCGGGGTTTACAAAATCAATGGCATTTTTAATTAAATTGTTAAGAATTTGAGCCAATCTTTTTCTATCATTTTTAATTAGGATTTTATCTTGAGTGGAATTAATTAAAGAAATTTTCTTACTATCTGCAAGGCTCAAATTACTAGCATGAATATCCTTCATTAAATCGTTTAATCTGAATTCTTCAATGTTCATTTCTAATTTTTTCATTCCCAATTTCTGCGCATCAAAAATATCATTTATCAAATTTTGAAGGGATTCGGTACTTTCCAAAATTTTTTGTACACCATTTTTTTGTTCTTTGTTTAATGTACCAAATAATTCTGGATCAAGCAATGCATCACACCACACTGTAATTGGTGTAAGAGGAGTTTTTAATTCATGAGATATCATTGCGGAGAATTCATCTTTTTGTAGATCTTTTTTACGAAGCTCCTCATTTAGGGTTTTTAGTTCCCTTGTCATCTTTATGTTTTTAAATTCATTTTCTACCCATATTGCTAAATCATTTAAAAGATTTTTATCGGCTCTGCTTAGCGTTCTTGGTTTCTTATCTATTATACAAAGTGTTCCTAAAACATTGTTATCAGGGCTATGAATTGGTCTTCCTGCATAAAACCTGATAAATGGATTCCCAGTTACAAGAGGATTATCAGCAAACCTTTTGTCAAGAAGAGCATCTTCAATAGTTAAGATCTCCTCGTTATGTATTGCGTGGCCACAAAAGGATAAACTTCGTGGCGTTTCGCGGGTGTCTAGTCCAATGCATGATTTGAACCATTGACGATTTGAGTCAATTAAACTGACAAGTGCAATTGGAACATCTAACATAATCTGAGCAATTTTAGTAATTCTGTCAAACCTTTCTTCTGGTGGAGTATCAAGTATTTCGAGATCTTTTAGGGATTTTATCCTCTGACTTTCATTTTCAGGAATCTGTGGTTCTATCAAGACAAATATTTTCCTGAAATTTCATTAATAAATTAGTATTTTTCAAATTTGGATAGATTATTCATAATTAATTTTTTTAATTTTTTCTGGGCAGATATTTTTCTGGTCCTGCATTTTAGTCTACATTAAGGAAACATCATGTGGTTGACTTTCGGCAAATCCTGCTCCAGACATTTTAATAAATTCAGCATTCTTTTGCATTTGAGTGATATTGTGAGCTCCGCAATAACTCAAACCAGATCTTATTCCACCAGTTAACTGTTTTAAAATATCTGTCACAGTTCCCTTGTAAGGAACCATTGCCTCCACACCTTCTGCAACATAATCATTTAGATCATCATCAAGTGAGATTGTACCAGTTTCTTTGGATTTACGGCCGATGGATGCTGCAAGTGATGCCATTCCGCGATAAACTTTGAAGCGTTTTCCGTTTTTAGTTAACACAGTACCTGGAGATTCATCTGTTCCGCCAAACATGCTTCCAATCATTATAGAAGAGGCGCCAGCTGCTAGGGCCTTTGTGGCATCACCCGAAGTTCTAGTACCACCATCAGAAACAATGGGAACATCATTTTGTTTGCCTACCTTTGCGCATTCCATGACTGCTGTTAGTTGCGGTACACCTGAACCTGTAACAACTCTGGTAATACAAATTGAACCGGAACCAACGCCTACTTTTACCGCATCCACACCAGCTTTTATCAGATCTTCTGCGCCCTGAGCGGTTGCAACATTACCTGCAATGAGCTCGCAGTTTGGAAAAGCCTTCTTAATATGCTTAACCGTGCTTATCGCATTTTCACTATGTCCATGTGCGATATCGACTACAAGAATATCCACATTTGCCTCGAGTAGAGATTCTGCTCTTTCCATAAAATCGCCTTTAACTCCAACTGCGGCACCAACTAGCGGTCTTCCTTTCTTATCTTTTGATGCGTTTGGATAATTTTCCATATTTGTGATATCCTTGCTGGTTATCAAACCCCGTACCAAACCAGATTCATCTACTAGAGGAAGTTTTTCTATTCGATTTTTGTGTAAAAGTTCTTTTGCTTCATCTAAGTTAATTCCAGGTTTTGCAGTAACAACATCTCTTGTCATGACATCCTCTACTGGCCTGCCTAGGTTCGATTCAAAGATTAAGTCACGATCCGTTAGAATACCAACTAATTTAGAATCTGAATCAATTACCAAAAGTCCAGATACATCTCTATCCTTAGCATATTGAATGGCCTCACCCACGGTTTTTTTTGGTCCTATGGTGTAGGGATTTTCAATCATTACACTTCCTGAGCGTTTAACTTTGAGTACCTCGTTTACCTCTTCTTGGACTGAGAGAAAACGATGAATGATTCCTATTCCTCCTTGGCGGGCCATTGTTACGGCCATTGAGGATTCAGTAACTGTATCCATATTGGCGCTAATTATTGGGATGTTAAGGGAAATATTTCTAGAAAGTTTAGTTTTGAGATCTGTTTGTGATCTAGTTGTTATATCAGAATATTTGGGAACAAGAAGAACATCATCAAAAGTTAATCCTTCTTTAAAGTCCAATGAAACCTCCTACAGGAGATAGAAAATGTATTATAAGCTTTTGTCTGTGCGGGACAATTTTTGTGCAATAGAGATTACGGATTTAGTTTCTGATACATTGTGAGTTCTTATAATATTGGCTCCTTTGATTACGGAGAATACTTCAGCAGCCAAAGATCCTGCTAGGCGCTCGGAGGGATCTGTTTTGTTAATAAGAGTACCAATAAAAGATTTGTTGGACACTGAGACCAAAAGCGGCTGATTTATTTTCATCCTGTTAAGGTTTTGTAAAATAGTGAGATCTCTTTTTACCCAATCATAATTTATTTTTGTGAAGAATGATCCTTTACCAGACTTTCGAAAAAATCCAATGGCAGGGTCTAATACTATTCTTGTTTTTGAAATTCCCGCTCTCTTTGCTAGGTTCATACTTTTTTGTAATAGATTTTTGGAAACGGTTACGGGGTTTCCACTGACCCTATTCCTACTAAAAGGACATAGAACTAAAGAGGGTTGAAATTTTTTAACAATGG
>JBFJMG010000112.1:0-3865 GCA_041634015.1 Nitrosopumilaceae archaeon | reverse complement strand
TCTGGCATTTGTTCAACAAGTGCTTGTCTACTAGTATCATCCATTTGAGAAAACTTTGTCAGGGTCAATCCGGGCTGTATTCTTTCTAATGCTACAGGGAGTGGTTCATCAACTTCTACTTCATAAAATAAAGGACTAGCTAAAATACCTCCAACTATTGCAACTGCAACGATACTCCCAATTATGATTCCTTTTTTCATGATGATGAATTTGTAAAATTATTAATATTCTTTTTACCAAATCGGGAAATTATTTTTGAACCATCTCCATAATTTTTCAATACTTAAATCCAGAAAAATCCCTTAGATTTTTTGGAATCCGGAATTTTTGTAGTGCCGGAGGTGGGTTTCGAACCCACGACCTCCAGATTATGAGTATTACCCTTTATGTGGACTGGCACTCTAGGCCAGGCTGAGCTACTCCGGCACAGAATTAGGCGGGTTATCTAAACAAATTAAATGATTCTAAAAACTTAGTATTGCTTTGATATGACATCCCACTTTGCATCCACATTTTTCACCCACAGGAATTTTTTTTGTAAAGCAGCAGTGTATAGTTTTTCCCACTCTGCTCCTACTTCATCTGTCCATGCCTTGAAGATTCGAGGATCAATATAGTTTCGCAAAGAAGTTCCCAAGTTATAGTCACGAGTTTTTTCAGTCAAATTAATCTGTAATTTAATTTTCTCAATCCTTTCTTTGAGCTTTTGTTTTTGCTTGGTAGTTTTCGGTTTAGATTCTTTGGCCTTCTTTAGAGTATCCTTTTTCTTTTGTAGCGCACTTTCAAAGGTCTTTGGAATTGTTCTTTTATGATTACACATTATTGCTGCTTCCAAATTAGCAAGCTTTGCGTGATACAGTTTTTCATTTGGAGATTTTGATTTTATTTTATCATGTTCACGTAGATACTTACTAACAACACTTGAGGCAAGATAGGTTCTGAAAACCTTTGCAGTGAGCCCCTTTACAACACTAGAGTAATAGGCATTTACGTGGCGTGATGTGATACCATGAAAAATTTCGTCTTTTGGTTTTTTATTTTCCACTAGTTTTCGTAGATTTTTTTGAAACTGTTCATCATGTCCAATTGCAGGAATGGATTCTTTCCATCTAACACTATCTTTACCAAGAAAATCAAACTCGATTGCCTTATCTGACAAGTTGATGTGCTCTTTACGAAGGGTTGTTGCACCAACAGTATCTGCCTCGTCTGGATCCTTCTCATCTCCTACTCTCATGGCAGTTCTATAAATTAGATAACAAGCAGTTGCAATTCTACTTAGTTTGGGATCTTTACTTTTCATATCTGAAACTATTTTGTTTTTAACTTTCTCAACCTCCTTTGCAAGCTTTACCGCTTTGTCATATTTGGCTTGGTCCCGTTCTTGTTTGAGACCTGCTGTGTCTGCTAACCACACATACTTTCTTTTCTGAGTTAAGACATCCATCCAGCTTGCAAGCCACATGGATTCCTTGTCGTGAATAATTTTACCCCAATTTCCAGGTGGCGGTTTTGCCTCCTTTCCCATATTCAAGATAACATCTTTTGGAGTAACTTTTGGTTTCCATTTTCCCCGCAGTGGATGAGCTCCACGACCAATAAAGATCCCCGGAGGTTCTGCCATGTAATTTGCTACTTCTACTTCTTTACCATCCATTATTGCAAAACCATACTTTTTCTTCATCTGTTCCCGAAGATCTTTGCGTTTTGCAGCAAGAGCCTTTTTTTCTTCCTTGGTTAGCATCTCTTTGAGATCTTTTTCTTTATCAACTAGCTTGTATGGGTCTGAAAAATCAATATCAGAATAACTAATTTTCTTGAAATCCCCATCAAAGGTTTTAGCAAAATCTGCGGTAAAATTTTTTTGAAAAACCTTATCTTGAGCATAAGGTGTGTCTTTTTTCTTTGCCCATTGATACACCATCTCCTCCTGGAGTAGGTTCAGATTGACTTTTTGCCCCTTTATCTTGACCTTGATCCCCTTCGTCTCAAAATCCGGAGGGAAGAGAATCCCGTTATGTTGAAGTGTTTTCCATTTCATACCTTTTCATTCCTAAAACTGTAGACTTTGATGAATTCTAACCCTTTTTTATATCCATTCACCGAATTGTGTTAGGAGCTGAATAGCTCTTTTTTGATATAATTTTCAAATTCGATATCTGACTTGGTTTTTTTTGCCTCCAAAAACATGGCCGCATCATTTCCCACCACATATCTGGGAAGTGGATCCGGTTCTGCAATTGCCTTTGTTATTACCTTTGCAACTTCAGATGGTTCTGTTCCGAGTTCTGCCATCATCTTTATCCCAGAGATCACTTGGTTTGTTAGGTCCGTGTATGGTGAATCCTTTTTGGGTTGGACCATTTTCATTGAAGACATGAAATTTGTTTTAATCACACCTGGTTCAATAATTATTGTCTTTATTCCAAATTGTCCTAACTCGTATCTCATACACTCGCTAAGACCCTCTAGTGCAAATTTTGAACTTATATAGGCCGGTGAGCCCGGAAACCCAATTCGCCCGGCGACTGAACTTACATTAACGATAGTTCCTGATTTGTTCCTTCTCATAATTGGAGCTATTTTTTGAATCAGCGTCACTATACCAAAGAAATTTGTTTGAAATTGTTTTTTCAAATCAGTAATTGTAATATCTTCAACGCAACCAAACAAACCATAGCCTGCATTATTAACTAGAACATCAATTGTATCATCTTCTTTCAAGATGACATCCACTGCTGAATCAATGGAAGAATCATCATCCACATCAAGCTGAATCACTTTGAGTTCTAAATTTTCTTTTTTGGCAATATCTAAAATTTTTGCGCCTTTTGATGTGTCTCGCATCGACGCGTAAGTTTTGTATCCCTTTCGCGCTAGAGAAAGTGCTGTTTCGTACCCAATTCCACTAGAGCTTCCAGTGACTAGCGCAACTTTCATAAAAATCCATTCACTGTCGCATATTTATCATATTATGTTTTGGATCATGATCTGATGCCCAACCTCGCTGAATTAATTTTTCAACACTAGATGGTTTTACACAAGCAGGACTCCAAACTTTGTCTTTGAAAATTAAAGTAAGATTTTCCTTACAAGAAATCTTATGCGGATCAGTTCCCGCCTTCAATTGTTTTTTTGGAGATAATGAACTATCACCCATATCGCTTTTTGTGGCTAAAATAGGCATAATTTTCAGAATTTTATCATCATCAGGTGTAGATGGTCCCCGTCCATCACGATTACTGGTCAATAAATACAAATTCCCATCAGGTCCGACACTAACATCGCGAAGCCGTCCAAATGTACCATCAAAAACTTTCTCACTAGAGACAATTTTATTTTCATCTAAATTCATATCCAAGATTCGAAGATGGTTTCCCCGCAATGTTGCAATAAGGTACTTGTCAGCCCAACTTTGAATATTATCTGATTTGTAAAAGATAGCTCCTGATGGTGCCCACGTATCAACACCGGTATGGATTAACGGTGAGATGTATTTTGAATCTTCTTCATCTCCTACAATCTCGGGCCAGCCATAGTTTGCACCTTTTTTTATCCAGTTTACTTCATCGTGTGCAAAGCCCCTTTCCCCTGAAGGACCATGTTCAGTACTAACGAGTCGTCCTTGTGTATCCCAATCAATTCCCTGAGGATTCCTATGCCCCAAAGAATACACCATTGAGTTCTCAAATGGATTATCATTTGGGATAGTTCCATCCGAATTAATTCGAAGAATTTTGCCTGAAATAGAGCTCAAGTCCTGCGATGAATCTGGTTTACCGGCATCTCCGGTTGTAATGTATAGCTTATTGTCTGGCCCAAACTTTATTCTTCCACCATCATGATATGTAGCTCCTGGGATTTT
>JBFJMG010000111.1:0-3917 GCA_041634015.1 Nitrosopumilaceae archaeon | reverse complement strand
TGTGCCTAAAGGGCGTTACGTTAATAGATAAGAATTTTCAATGTATAATTAAGCCGGCCATAGCGTTAGGGTGCGACCCAATCCCATTCCGAACTTGGAAGTCAAACCTAATGTCGCTGTTGTGTTACTTAGATGCGAGAGCTCTTGGGAAGCAACAGTGCTGGCATTTTATTATGAATACAACTATTAACATCCGTTCTCCAGTCAGAGTATTGACCCAATGCGCTATTTGTGGAGTTAATTTTGAAAATGAGATCAGATTTCTTAACCACATGATGGAAAAACATGGTTTTAGAAATCCTAACGTTTCGAAACCTGATAGAAATACTAGGGGTTACTAATTTTGATTCGCAAGATAGTCCAATAACAACCTAACACCAAAACCCGTGGCTCCTTTAGGTTTATACGGTTTCCCTTTAGTTGCTTGTTGCGTCCATGCTACACCGGCAATATCAAAATGAACCCAAGGAGTATCTTTAATGGCTTTTTGTAAAAATGCAGCGGCAGTTATTGTACCAGCTGCTCTACCAATTCCAATATTTTTCATATCTGCTACATCTGATTTTATCATTTCCATATAATCCTCATCAATTGGTAATTGCCAAACCGCTTCGCAGGTGTTATCAGAAGATTTTTTTATTTTATTGACAAATTCTTGATTGTTACTAACCATACCAGCTACATTGTTACCAAGAGCAACAATGCATGCACCAGTGAGAGTAGCCAAGTCAATTATTTTCGAAGGTTTGTATTTTCTCTCCCCGTATGATAGAGCATCAGATAAAATTAATCTTCCTTCAGCATCTGTGTTAAGGATCTCAGCTGTTTTTCCGCTGTACAAACGAATAATGTCCCCTGGTCGATAAGATTTACCCCCTGGCATGTTTTCTACGGAGGGAATAATCCCTATGATGTTCATAGGTAATTTTAATTCCGAAACTCCTTTCATTATTCCAAGTACAGCACAGCCGCCACATTTATCAAATTTCATTTCATCCATTTTATCACCGGGCTTTAATGAAATCCCTCCTGTGTCAAAAGTTACCGCCTTTCCCACAATTACAATTGGCTTTTGACCGGGTTTTCCTCTTTTATGTTCTAGAATAATCAATTTAGGCTCATTAATACTTCCCTGGCCTACTGCTGTGATTCCCCCAAATCCATTTTTTTCTAGAAAGGTCTTGGAAAAAACACTGCACTTTAATTTATTTTTGGAACTTAATTTTTTGGCAATATTTGCAAGAGTATTGGGAACACATTCATTTGGTGGAAGGTTAGCTACATCTTTTGTAAAATTGACAGCCGCAGAAATTATCTCTGCTTCATGAATCGCCTTTTTTGTTGTTCTAGTTGGTTTAATAGCTAAGGTTAAATTTGGATCTTTCACCTTCTTTTGCTTTTTAAATTTATCAAAAGAATACAACGAAAGTTTTACACCCTCAATAATTTGATTCAGGATTAATTGGTGCGGGGATTTGTTTTTTGGAACGACAATTGTAAATTCTGATACGCCTAGATCCCTTGCTTTTTTTGCAATTCTTCCCGAAGCAATTCTAAAAGAGTCATTGATTAAAAATTGATTTTTATCGATTCCTACTAATAGTATTCGTTGCGCAGGAATTTTCTCTAAAGTTTTTATAATTGCTATTTTCTCTTTCGCACCCTTAATTTCTTTTATTGTTTGTTGGATTGCTTTAACTAATTTTGGATCCATATTGTCCAAATCTAGGTCGTGATTAGAACCATCGGCTACAAATGAACAAAGCAGATTCGTTTTTATTTTAGATGGGATTTTTTCTGTCGAATTTATTCTCATCAAAACTTGATGGTTATCATGACAGGTTTATAGATTTCTTTAAGTGTGAGGGTTCTAAAAAATGATTGAAGAAAATGAATAAGGATGCTATTTCTTTACACAAAAAACTTAGAGGAAAGATCTATGTTGAAAGCAGAATTAGATCTCTATCACCAAAGAACCTTCAGCTAATTTACACTCCTGGAGTGGCAAACGTATGTAAAGAAATCCAAAAAAATCCCCATTTAAGGTTTGAATTAACCTCCAAAGCCAACAATGTTGCAATAATAACAGATGGAACCAGGATACTAGGTTTGGGCAATATTGGACCAGATGCAGCCTTGCCTGTTATGGAAGGAAAATCAGTTCTTTATCGAAATTATGGAAAAATAAGCGCATTTCCTATTTGCCTAAACACAACTCACAAAGAAAAAATAATTGAAATAATTAAAGCAATTGCACCGGTTTTTGGAGCAATTAATTTAGAAGATATAGAATCCCCAAAAGTACTTGACATATCAAAACAACTGGAAAAGGATTTATCGATCCCCATTTTTCATGATGATAGACATGGGACTGCGGTCGTTGCCTTGGCTGCCCTTGTTAATTCCTTAAAATTAGTAAAGAAAGATATTTCAAAAATAAAAGTGGTAATTGCAGGTGCAGGATCGGCAGGGTATTGCATTTCAAAACTTCTTAATTTTGCAGGATGTCGTAATATCATAATTGTTGATTCAAAGGGGTCGATCTATAGAGGAAGAAAAACCCACATGAATAAATACAAAAAAGAAATTTCAATTTTTACTAATCCCGACGAAAAAGGAGGCTTATCAGAAATGCTACTCTGCGCAGATGTATTTATCGGCGTTTCTGGAATTGAAAACCTTCTAACTAGTCATATGGTAAAATCTATGGCAAAAGACCCAATTATTTTCGCGTTAACCAATCCATATCCTGAAATAAACCCAATAACTGCAAAAAAGGCCGGCGCTAAAATAATAGCAACAGGGAGTTATAAATTCAAAAATCAAGTAAATAATGCTTTAATTTTTCCTTATTTCATGAGGTCAATTTTGGATTTACGAATAAGGAAAATTACGTTAGAGATTCTTTATGTAACTGCGTTGGCCTTGGCAGGAACCTTAGACCAATCAAAACTTTCGGTGAATAAAATAATACCTGAAATAAATGATAAACGAATTCAAGGTAGAGTGACAAAGGCTATTAAAAAAATAACCAAAAATTCATAAGTCCTATGAAGATTGATGTTTAATTATCGGTCCTGTGTAGGAATATTATGGCAGAAGTTTCGGAATTCAAGATCTATGATGTACGATGTAAAGACGTTCTTGAAGAAGAAGGCATTAGGTTTGCAGGGATATTGGATAGTTCTGGAAAACTGATAGCTGGTGGTTTTAAACCTGGGGTAACGCCCCTAGAAAAAGATAACACAAAATTCAAGCGATTTTTAGATAGGGTAATAACAATATCCCTAAGGAAAGAAAATGAGGATACATTAGGAAAGCTGAATTATGTAGCTTGTCGAAGAGATAACGTAGTTTTGATAAGCTTTCCATTTCCGATTAGTCGTCACATTCTGTTAATTTCAGCTGAAAAATTCGTTAACTTGGAAACCTTGGCATCTAAAATTACCAGAATCTTTGGTGGCGCAGACCTATTCTCCGAATGGGATATGAAATCCAGCAATTAAAAAATTGGATATTCATTTATTTTTTACCTAAAATTTAGTTCGTATTATCAAGAAAAAATCGAGCCAAAAAGAAATAGTTTCTTCAACTCATTTGGTTAAATGTACGAGATTTAATATTATTTTTAGATTTTAAAATTTAATATTTTTATTAAATTGAAACTCCTTCAGTTGCAAAATTCAATTGAAAATTTGCTAAAAATATGCTAAATTTTTAAAAGTAGATTTTTATTCGCTTTCCTAAAGCTAGATCCTTATGGGGTTAAATTATTATCAGATTTTAAAAAATGTACGAAGAGCAAGGAAATTAGTTATTAGGGGAACGACAATTGCCGGTTCTGGTCATCCGGGAGGATCTTTTTCTATGGCAGAAATAATGGGCGTTTTATTTTACAAATATCTAAAATTTGACCC
>JBFJMG010000110.1:0-4029 GCA_041634015.1 Nitrosopumilaceae archaeon | reverse complement strand
CATGGAAGGAATTGATCCTGACTTTCACTCGAAGGTAAATGAAGGTGATTTTATTGTTGCAGGCAAAAACTTTGGGTGTGGATCCTCTAGAGAACATGCTCCAATTGCACTATCTCAATGCGGAATAAAGGCAGTTTTGGCAAAATCTTTTGCTAGAATCTTTTATAGAAATTCAGTCGATGGCGCTTTTTTACTTCCAATTGAGATTGATGAACAAGCCTATGAAAACATCGCAAATGGGGATGAACTAGAAATTAACACAGACCAAAATGAAATCAAAAACTTGACTAAAAATCAAACCTATAAAATGAAACCCTTCTCTGAAATAATTGGTAAAATAATTTCTGCTGGCGGGCTCTTTAAATTCAAAGTATAACCTTCAAGACAATGTCACAAACTCTATTTGAAAAGATTTGGAATTCTCATGTAATTGAAGAACATGAAAATGAACCATCGTTAATCTACATTGATAGGCATCTAATTCACGAGGTGACCTCGCCTCAGGCCTTTGATGGTTTAAGGATGAATAACCGAAAGGTTCGCAGACCAGATCTTACCATTGCTACGATGGATCATAATGTGCCTACAACAGATCGTTCTTTACCTATTTTGGATCAAACTTCGGACATACAGATTAAAACATTGGAAAAAAATTGTAAAGATTTTGGAATAACCTTGTTTGGTGTAAACAGTCCAAATCAAGGAATTGTCCACGTTATTGGACCACAATTAGGGATAACACTTCCCGGAACAACCATCGTCTGCGGAGATAGTCATACTTCTACTCAGGGAGCATTTGGTGCTTTGGCATTTGGGATTGGTACAAGCGACGTTGAACATACATTAGCTACTCAGACAATTTGGATGGAAAAACTCAAGCCATTTGAAATAATTGTTGAGGGTAAGAGAAAAAATCCTCATGCAGTTACTGCAAAAGATATCATATTGTCTATAATCAAAAACATTGGAACCGATGGCGGAACAGGAACTGTAATCGAATACAGAGGTGAGGGAATTTCTGACTTATCCATGGAACAGCGAATGACCATCTGTAATATGTCAATTGAGGCAGGCGCCAGAGCTGGTCTTATTGCCCCAGATGAAAAAACCTTTGATTACCTTCGTGGTAGAAAATACACTCCAAAAAATTATGATGAACTTGTCGCATATTGGAAAGAAAATTTAAAATCAGACTCAGATGCAAAATTTGAGAAAAGTTACACACTTCACATTGATAATATCTCTCCACAAGTAAGTTGGGGAACAAATCCAGGAATGACTTGTGATATAACAGAGTCTGTTCCAGAGCCAGATGAATTTGCAAAGGGAGATGAAAATAAAAAAAAGAGTGCACAAAAAGCACTTGAATACATGAATCTCTCCGCTGGGATTCCCATTACTGAGATTAAAATTGACAGAGTTTTCATCGGCTCTTGTACCAATGCCAGGTTAGAGGATCTTATAGATGCCTCCAGAGTTGTAAAAGGAAGAAAGGTATCATCTAATGTCAGAGCTATGGTAGTCCCAGGCTCGCAAATGGTAAAAAAGAAAGCCGAGGAATTGGGTTTGGATAAGATTTTCATTGCCGCTAATTTTGAGTGGAGAGAATCTGGATGTAGCATGTGTCTTGGAATGAATCCTGATATTCTAAAGCCTGGAGAAAGATGTGCAAGTACATCAAATAGAAATTTTGAAGGCAGACAAGGCAAAGGCGGTAGAACGCATCTAGTAAGCCCAGTGATGGCGGCTGCTGCTGCAATTGAAGGACATTTTGTGGATGTTCGAAAGATGGATTTGAATTAAAATGAAGCCATTTAGAAATGTGCAAAGTGTAATCACGCCTCTTGACAAGGTAAATGTTGATACTGACCAAATCGTTCCAAAACAATTTTTAAAACTAGTACAAAAAACTGGTTTTGGCAAATATCTTTTCTTTGATTGGCGATTTGATGATGATCAAAAACCTCTACCCGAATTTGTCCTCAATGACAAAAAATATGAAAATTCTAAAATTCTGGTAACTGGGGAAAACTTTGGCTGTGGTTCTAGTCGAGAACACGCAGTTTGGGCTTTGCAAGATTATGGGTTCTCTGTAATTATTGCACCATCCTTTGCTGATATTTTCTACAGCAATTGTTTCAAAAATGGTATATTACCAATAAGATTAGAAAACAAAATTGTTTCAAAACTTTTAGAAGAAAAATCGACAATTGAAATTGATCTTCAAAATCAATTAATAATTACTGAATCAGAAAAGATTCCATTTGAGATTGATGACTATAAGAAGAATATACTTCTAAAGGGTCTAGATGATATTGCACTTACCCTCCAGCTAGAAGAAAAAATTACCAAGTATGAAAAAACATCTAAAATCCCATCTGTTTTATGATCTTTTTTACTATGGCACTATTTCTTTCAACGACTACTGGAGATTCAACGTCAAGCCATAATCGATCTTTGATGTCATAGGCGCTGACTTTGCCTTTATGTGATAAATCCTCTAAAATATCAAAGGACAAATTTACCTCTTTTTTGGATTTTGATTTTATTTGCGAAATTATCTCTTTTCCCAAAAGGTACACCCCAAGGCATTCTGCCATGGGCAAATCAACAACGGGTTTTTCGACAAATTTGGTAATTACATCTTCCTTTATCACTGCAAAACCTGTCTCTTCTTTTCTCTGAGTTCTCGTAGCTATACATGCAAGACTATTTTTCTTTGTGAAAATTTTTTGCATTCTCTGAAGATCTATCGCACAAAAGTTATCTACAAACCACAAAAAGAATGAAGATTCTCCCTTTAGATTGCTTTCAAGGTGGACAAGGTCCCCGCCAGTCCCAGACTGTGAATCCTGAACAAAGGAGATTTTTTTTTTGCTTGAAAAATTATTCAGATAGTTCTTTATTTGACCGCCAATCCCATTAAAATCCGCAATAACGATGATTTCTGAAACAAAATCAAAGGAATTTAGATATTTTATTATGTAATCAATTAAGGGTCTTCCCTCAATGGGAATCATTGCCTTTGGAAAAAAATCAGTATATGGTTTGCCTCTAGTTCCTCTTCCGCCAGCTAAAATTACGACTTTCACTTTTTAACGATAAGACTTTTGTTTTCTTCTTCTTGCACCAGGTCCGCCAAATTTCTTTGGTTCTTTTCGCCTAGCATCACCACTAATTAGATATTTGTCATACTCTACTATTCGCTTTCGTAAATCTTCTCGAGTAGATTTAGGCAATGGATGTTCTTTGGGTTCTTTTTTGCTTTTAGTCCATCCAGTTAAAGCTCTGGATATTGCCGTAGCTGATGCATTTGCTTGTCCCATGTATCCACCACCTCTGACTCGGACAGAAAGGTCTATCTTCTTTCTAAGATCCCCTGCAATTTCAAGGGGAACCAATATGGCTTCTCGTGCTGTCTCTTGGTTAATCAACTCCACTGGAAGGTTGTTAATTCTAACACTGCCTTGTCCTTTGGTAATGTGAACATGTGCACTGGATGTTTTCCTTGTAGCAAAATAAATTTCAGTTTTTGGGGTGGTCATCTACTCCATCCGCCGATTGTTTGACTAAGATTTTCCATTGTGGTGTAATTTGCAGAAGTTCTAGTTATCTTTGCCTTTTCGAATTGAATTTTTTCAAAGTGTTGTAGTTCTTTTGGAGTACCTATATGAGCTCGTAATCTCTTGTGTGCTTCTATTCCTGAAGGTTTTTCCCTTGGTAGCATACCTCGAATCATTCTTGTAATTATTGTGTCTGGTCTTCGTGGGTGAAATGGTCCATGTTTTGGGTGAAGAATGCTTGCTATTTTTAAAAAATCTCTATATTCTTTGATAATGCTACTTCTTTTACCACTAATCATTATCTTCTCACAGTTTACAAGTGAAACTCTATTGCCTTTTAGCAATAGTTTTGCGACATTAGATGATAACCTTCCAGCAATATGGTCTGTTGCATCCAAAACAATTGGCCTATCTGTTCTGATTTCTTGTTGGCTAGCCAAGCATAATCACTCCCTTTCCAGTTGGT